>CBDUEF010000463.1:0-2384 GCA_965366095.1 uncultured Cypionkella sp.
CGTCGCCGCACGCAGCACTGAGAGGGCGGTGGCTTCGTCGATATGGGTCTCAAAGGGGCGAAAGGGCGCGTCGCTCATGGGGGTCTTCCTTGGCTTTTGCCTTGATCTAGCGCAATTGGCGCGCATTTGCCGCAACAGTTTCTCTTGTCGTTGCAGCCCTAATATGGTTTCAGAGCAAGAGGAAACAATGGGATTCTGCCCAAACGGCGGGCAGCACCACACAAGCGGCAAAAAGCCGCGCTACTGAACGGGAAATGAACATGCGTCTTTTGTCCTCTCTCAATGGTCTTGCCGCCGCCGGTCTTGGGGTTTTGCTGTCAGGAACTGCGGCCATGGCGCAGGCTCTTGAAACGGTGGGTGAGCCCACTCTGGGCGGCATCGGCCATCAGCCAGCCGCCACCTCGCTGGCGCGCGATATGCAATGGCTTGATCACACCATCTTGATCATCATCACGGCCATCGTGGTTTTCGTAACCGCCTTGTTGCTGATCGTGGCCTACCGCTTCAATGCCAAGCGCAATCCGAAACCGGCAACCTTCTCGCATAATACTCCGCTTGAAATCGCGTGGACGATGATCCCGATTCTGATCCTGGTGTTCATCGGCTCGTTCTCGCTGCCGGAACTGTTTCGTCAGCAAGAGATCCCGCAAGGCGACATCACCATCAAGGTGACGGGCAATCAGTGGTATTGGTCTTATGAATATGTCGATGATGGCGTGTCGTTTGACAGCTTTCTGATCGACGCCAGCTATAAGATTGATGATGCCGCCGCAGGTTGGGGCGCGGATCAAGAGATGGGCGCGCCGCAGGTGATGAGCGATCTAACCGCGAAGAAGCTGGCCTATTTCGGCTATAAGAAAGAAGATTTCCTGTTGGCCACGGATACCGCCGTTGTCGTGCCGGTTGGCAAGACCATCGTGATGCAGCTGACCGGCGCGGATGTGATCCACGCCTGGAGCATGCCGGCCTTTGGCGTGATGCAATCGGCGGTGCCGGGACGTCTGAGCCAGCTGTGGTTCAAGGCCGACCGTGAGGGCATCTATTTTGGCCAATGCACCACCCTTTGCGGCAAGTCGCACGCCTATATGCCGATCACCGTCAAGGTTGTCAGCCAAGAGGCCTATGACAAATGGCTTGCGGGTGCCAAGGAAGGCAAGCTGCAACTCGCCTCAAACTGAGCGCGGATTGCCCATTGAAATGAGGGGCCTCGACAGAGGCCCTTCGCTTTGCAAAAACACAGGCGAGCGATGGCAGATATCCAGACATTCGACGCACCGCATGAGGCAGGCTTTGGCGATTTCGTCCAACTGCTGAAACCGCGGGTGATGTCCTTGGTGGTGTTCACCGCCCTTGTCGGCCTGTTGGTGGCGCCGGTGTCGCTCAATCCGGTTGAGTCGTTTTGTGCGATCCTGTTTATCGCGCTGGGGGCAGGGGCTTCGGGCGCGCTGAACATGTGGTGGGATGCCGATATCGATGCGGTGATGCGGCGCACCAAATCGCGCCCGGTGCCCTCGGGCAAGGTCACCGCAGACGAGGCGCGCGCCGTTGGTCTGGTGTTGTCGGGCATTTCGGTGACGATGCTTTGGCTGGCGACCAACGCACTGGCCGCCGGTTTGCTGGCCTTTACGATCTTCTTTTATGCCGTGGTCTATTCGATGTGGCTCAAGCGTTCGACGCCGCAGAATATCGTGATCGGTGGCGCTGCCGGGGCGTTTCCGCCGATGATTGGCTGGGTCGCCGCCACTGGCTCGATTTCGGTCGAGGCCTGCTTGATGTTCATGTTGATCTTCATGTGGACCCCACCGCATTTCTGGGCGCTGGCGCTGTTCATGAAGGAAGATTATTCCAATGCCGGGGTGCCGATGCTCACGGTCACCCATGGCCGCCGCGTCACCCGCAACCACATCTTGGTCTATACGCTTGCGCTGATCCCCTTTGCCTTGGCCATCGCCTTTACCTCTATTGGCGGTCCGATCTATCTGGCGGTGGCACTTGGGCTGAATGCCGAGTTCTTGCGCGGGGCATGGCGGGTCTGGCGGCGCGATGATGCCGCCGCCCAAGGTTCCCAGCCAGTCCATCGCAACGTGCACCGGCTCGCCCGACGGCGTTCCCATAAAGGCGCGGCTGACGAGCCGCACCAGATTGGCATAGCCGTCACTGTTGGCGGCGATGAACACCATGGACGGATAGGAGGCCAGCTCCTTGCGGCCATGATTTGCCGTCTGCCCCAGCCCGGATGCGCCGAAGTCCACCGCCAGCTGGCAGCCGATCAGCGGCTGGACACCGGCCTTCGACGCCTTCTGCGCAAATTCCAAAGCGCCGAACAGGTTCGACGTGTCGGTGATAGCGATCGCCGGCGCGCTGGACGCGGCGGCGAAGTCAAC
>CBDUEF010000464.1:0-2381 GCA_965366095.1 uncultured Cypionkella sp.
GAAGATGCCACCGTGAACCTTGGCCTGCGTGAGATGGCGCAAAAGGTGATGGCCGATCTGGGGCAGGATTTTCGCGCCATTGTCGAGGATGAGCCCGATGCGGCGCTGGGGAATGGCGGTTTGGGGCGGCTTGCGGCCTGTTTCATGGAAAGCATGGCGACGCTGGGCTGCCCGGCCTATGGCTACGGTATCCGCTATGAACATGGGCTTTTCAAGCAGCGGTTTGAGGCTGGCCGACAAGTGGAGATGCCAGACGATTGGCTAAGCCATTCCGGGCCTTGGGAATTTCCCCGTCCAGAAAGCGCCTATATCATCCCGTTTCATGGCCATGTTGAGGCGGTGGACGGGCGTGAGGTCTGGCTGCCGGGCGAAACCGTGAAAGCCGTGGCGCATGACACGCCGGTGATCGGCTGGAAGGGTAAATGGGCCAATACGTTGCGGCTTTGGGGGGCGCAATCGACGGCGCTGTTCGATCTGGAGCGGTTCAATCGTGGCGATTACGCGGCGGCGGCGGAACCCGAGGCCTTGGCGCGGACGTTAAGCCGGGTTTTGTATCCCGATGACACCACCTATCAGGGCAAGGAATTGCGCCTGAAACAGGAGTTCTTCCTGACCTCAGCCGCGTTGCAAGACATCTTGCGGCGCTATCTGTCCAATCATTCCGACCTGAGCGCGCTGCCTCAGCATGTGGCGATCCAGATGAATGACACCCATCCGGCCATTGCGGGACCGGAACTGATCCGCCTGTTGGTTGATGAGCATGGGATGGGGTTTGATGAGGCGCTGCCGGTGGCGCAGGGGTGTCTGGGTTATACCAATCACACGCTTTTGCCCGAGGCGTTGGAGCGTTGGTCGACCTATACCTTTGGCTCGGTGTTGCCGCGCCATATGCAGATTGTCGAGCGCATTGATAGCTGGCACCGCCGCACCTTCCATCCGCCGCATTATCTGGGCATCGTCAAGCATAACGAGGTGCGGATGGGCGAGTTGGCCTTTGTGATGGCGCATAAGGTCAATGGGGTATCGGCGCTGAATTCCGAACTGGTCAAGGAAACGCTGTTCCCCGAGTTGAACCGCCTGCATCCGGGGCGGATCACCAATATGACCAATGGTGTGACGCCGCGCCGCTGGCTGGCGATGTGCAACAAGCCGCTGTCGGGGTTGATCACGCGCAGGATTGGGCCCGGATGGGAGGCTGATCTTGATCGGTTGAAGGGTTTGGAATCGTTCAGCGATGACAAGGGCTTCCGGGCCGAGTTTACGGCGGCCAAGCGGGAGAACAAGCAGGCTTTGGCGGGGTGGATTGCGGGCGAGTGCGATGTGCAGGTCAACCCCGATGCGGTGTTTGATGTGCAGGTCAAGCGCATCCATGAATACAAGCGCCAGTTGTTGAACATCCTGCAAGTGATCGCGCAGTATCAGCGGATCAAGGCCAATCCGGCGGGAGATTTCGTGCCGCGGGTGAAGATTTTCGGTGGGAAATCCGCGCCGGGCTATGCGGCGGCGAAAGAGATCATCAGGCTTATCAACGACGTGGCGGAAGTTATTAATGCAGACTCTGAAGTCGGCGACAGGCTGAAGATCGTCTATCCGGCCAATTACAACGTCTCGATGGCCGAGCGGCTGATCCCGGCGGCGGATGTGTCGGAACAGATTTCCACGGCGGGGATGGAGGCTTCGGGCACCGGGAACATGAAGTTCATGATGAACGGGGCGGTGACGATTGGCACCTTGGACGGCGCAAATGTTGAGATATTGCAAGAGGTTGGAGCGGAAAACTTCTTCCTTTTCGGCATGACGGCGGCAGAGGCTGCGCGCAAGCGGCAGATGGCGGATCAGTCGCGCTTTGCGATTGAGGCCAGCCCGGTGCTGCAAGCGGTGTTGCAGGCAATTTCCGAAGGCAAGTTCAGCCCGGATCAAAAGGATCGCTATTACGGATTGCTAGATCGCATCTGGCACCATGATTATTTCCTCGTGGCAGTGGATTTTGACGCCTATGATCAGGCGCAGGCGGCGGTTGATCTGGCCTATCGCGATACGGATCGCTGGGGGAAAATGGCGGTGCTGAACACGGCGCGGTCGGGGTTCTTTTCATCCGATCGCACCATCCGCAGCTATATGTCAGACATCTGGGATGTGAAGTCTGCGTTGTAAGGAATTGAAAGAGAGGACGGAATGGCCAAACCCTTAATCGACCAAAGCACGGCTGCGGCCCTGGTCGAAGGGCGTCATGTCGATCCGTTTTCGGTGCTGGGGTTGCATCTGCGAGCCGGCAAATGGGTGGTTCTGGCCTTTGATCCGGGGGCCGAGTCGCTGGTGGTTTTGGCGGGCGGCAAGGAGATAAAGGCACAGGCGCTGGGGCATGGGCTTTTCGGTGCGGA
>CBDUEF010000465.1:0-2363 GCA_965366095.1 uncultured Cypionkella sp.
CGTTGATCATCGGCATCAGGATACGATTGACGATAAAGGCCGGAAAATCCTCGGCGCTGGCTGCGGTCTTTCCCAGCCGTTCCACCACTAAAATCAGGCTGTCATAGGTCTCGCGGTTGGTCGCAATCCCACGGATCAACTCGACCAACTGCATTACCGGCACAGGGTTCATAAAATGAAACCCCATAAAGCGCTCTGGCCGGTCGGTTCGGCTTGCCAAACGGGTGATCGAGATGGAAGAGGTGTTCGAGGTGAGAATGGTCCGCGGCCCAAGATGGGGCGCAAGTTCCGAGAAGATCGCGTTTTTCACGGTTTCTCTTTCAGTCGCAGCCTCAATAATCAAATCCAGAGGCCCAAGTTCGGCTAGGGCTTGCGTGGTCTTGATACGCGCCATTGCCGCGGTTTTGTCGCCGGCGGTAATTTTACCTCGGGCAACCTGACGCTCCATATTCTTGTCAATTGTGGCGAGAACCGCGCCCAGTGTCTGTGGGTTCACATCGTTCAAGACCACATCATAGCCTGCGAGCGCAAAGACATGGGCAATGCCGTTGCCCATTTGCCCCGCACCAATGACCCCGACCGAACGGATAGTCATTGCCCCTGCCCCGCAAGCATCGCGGCCGCCAGCAAAAAGCCATGCAGTCTTTGCTCTGCCCCATCCGCGCGCGAGTTCAGCAGAACTGGCACCGTCGCTCCCAACACGATACTCGCGGTGCGGGCTTGGCCGTGCAGCTTCCAGGCCTTGACCGTCGCATTTCCTGCCTCGATGGATGGAAACAAAATCAGGTCTGCCTGCCCCGCCACCGGCGATGCGCCAAGCCCCTTCTTAACCGCAGCCTGCGGCGACAAGGCCACGTCGTAGCCAAAGGGGCCATCCAGCAACACCTGCCCGAGTAGCCCTTGCCGTGAGTCCTCGGCCAAAGCTGCGGCATCTGTGGTTGCAGGTTGCGATGCGCTGATCTTTTCCGACGCGGCAATCGCGGCCACGCGCAAAGGCACAACCCCAAGCCCGCGAAACAACGGCACTGCATTGGCAACGATGGCGCGCTTTTGCACCAGATTGGGCAGCGGCAATATCCCGTTATCCGTCGCCCCTATCAACCGGTCAAGCGAGGGCATCTCGGCCAAGGTCAGATTCGACACCACCTCAGACGCGCGCAGCCCTGTCTCGCGCGCCACAATCGCGCGCAAATAGGCCGCGCTATCAAGCTGGCCTTTGACCAAGACATCCGCCACTCTGTCGCGCACCAAAGCCACCGCCCGCGCAGCCGTTTGCGCAGCGCCCTCAGCAGCCTCAATGCGCAAACGCCCCGCGTAATCCCTGGGAACCATGGCGCGAATTGCACCAGCATCACCGATCAAAATCGCCTCGGCCACCAGACCTGATTCCATCGCGGCCAAAACCGCCTGTATCACCGCAGCGTCCTCGGCTCCGGCAACGGCCAGTCGCAAGCCTGGTCGGCCCTTCAAAGCCTGTTCAATGGCTGCAAAACTGCGGATCACCATGGCAGTGCCGCCACTTCGGGAGCGACGGGCCAAACGCGTGCGGCCTCGGCCCCCGCCAAAACGCGCGCAGCACCTGCCGCCAGCGCCTCGCTTTCATGGCTGCCGGCATAGACCGCGACAGGCGCGAATGCGCCGACCTGCGCCCGCAGCGCGCCAACCACCCGTTCGGACTGCGCCATGCCACCAGTCAGGATAATCCCGTCGGGTGCAAAATCCAGCACCGCCGCCATTGCACCGATCGCTTTGCCGATCTGATAGATCATCGCGCGCCAGACCAAATCAGCCTTGGCGTCTCCGCCGACAATCATCGCTTCAACCCGCCGCATGTCCTTGGTGCCGAGATAGGCAAAGATACCGCCCTGCCCGTAAAGCTTGCGCTTCAGAGTGACCAAATCATATGTCCCAGAGTAGCAGAGATCGATCAATGCGAGCGGCGGCAAACCGCCCGCCCGCTCTGGCGAAAAAGGCGAGTTTTCCATGCGGTTTGTGCTGTCAACAATCCGGCCCGCTTTGAGCGCGGCCACCGAAATTCCCGCTCCCAGATGCGCCACGACGGCGTTCAATTCGGCGAAAGGTTTACCCAAGTCCTTTGCCAACCGCCGCCCGCAAGCTCGGATATTCAACGCATGCACAAACGAAAAACGGGCGATCTCCGGACAGCCCGAAATCCGCGCTACCGGAGGCAATTCATCGACCGAAACGGGATCGACGATAAAGGCAGGGCAGCCAAACGCGCGCGCAATGCTTTGCGCCAAAGGTGCGCCAAGGTTTGAGGCATGCGAATGCACGGGCCGATGCAGCGTGAAATCGACCAGCGCGTCATTGACCGCAATCACCCCCGACGGCACTGGCGACAG
>CBDUEF010000466.1:0-2362 GCA_965366095.1 uncultured Cypionkella sp.
GCGCTGGGTGGCGATTTGTGTTGGTTTTTCGGGGGTTATCCTGGTCATCCGCCCCGGAATGGATGGCTTTAAGCCCGAGGCCTTGTGGGTTTTGGTCTCGGTTGCAGCGCTGGTTTTGCGCGATTTGTCCTCGCGGGCGATCCCGAAAGACTGTTCTACCACGCAGATCTCGGCTTGGGGATTGATGGCGATTACGCTTTTGGGGGCGTTGATGATGCTGCAAGGCGGAGCTGTCGTCCCTACCCCATCGCAGGCCGGGGTGCTGGCGGCGGCGGCGCTGTTTGGCACCGCCGGATATGCGGCGATTGTTGCCGCAAGCCGCACCGGCGAGGTGTCTGTGGTGGCCCCTTTCCGCTATGCGCGGCTGATTTTCGCCATTGTCATCGGGGTTACGGTCTTCAGCGAAACCCTTGATCTGGCTACGATAATCGGGGCTGCGATGATCATCGGATCTGGGCTTTACTCCTTTACCCGTGAGCGGATGCGCAAGCGCGCCCTTTCCATGGCGAGCGTGGCAAGATAGAAACCCGTTGAGAGCATTTTTCCCGATCATGGAGCGCCTGACATGAGCACGATCATTGATATTCACGCCCGCGAAATTCTCGACAGCCGGGGAAACCCGACCGTAGAGGTGGATGTGCTGCTGGAAAGCGGCGCGATGGGCCGGGCAGCGGTGCCCTCGGGGGCCTCGACCGGGGCGCACGAAGCCAATGAGCGGCGCGATGGCGATAAATCGCGCTATATGGGCAAGGGCGTGCTGGAGGCTGTGGCGGCGGTGAATGGCGAAATTGCCGAGGAAATTGTGGGATTTGACGCCACCGAGCAGGTCGGGATTGACCGCACGATGATCGAGTTGGACGGCACGCCGAACAAGTCGCGGCTGGGGGCGAATGCCATTTTGGGCGTGTCTTTGGCAGTGGCAAAGGCTGCGGCCGAATTCACCGGACAGCCCTTGTATCGCTATATCGGTGGCACCTCGGCGCGGGTTTTGCCGGTGCCGATGATGAACATCATCAACGGCGGCGAACATGCTGATAATCCTATTGATATTCAGGAATTCATGATCATGCCGGTGGGGGCCGCGAACATCCGCGAGGCCATTCGGATGGGCTCGGAAGTGTTCCACACGCTGAAGAAAGAGTTGTCGGCGGCGGGCCATAACACCAATGTCGGCGATGAGGGTGGCTTTGCGCCGAATCTGAGATCTGCCCGCGATGCACTTGATTTCATTTTGAAATCCATTGCCAAAGCTGGATACAAGGCGGGCGAGGATATCTTTTTGGCACTCGATTGTGCGGCCACGGAATATTTCAAGGGCGGCAAATATGAGATGAAGGGCGAAGGCAAATCGCTGTCCATCGAGCAGAACGTGGATTTCCTGGCGGGTTTGGCGGCGGATTATCCGATCATCTCGATTGAGGATGGCTGTTCCGAGGATGACTGGGCGGGATGGAAGCTGTTGACCGAGCGTTTGGGATCGAAAATCCAGCTGGTTGGGGATGATTTGTTCGTGACCAACCCAAAGCGCCTTGCACAAGGGATTTCAACGGGTTGCGCCAACTCCATGCTGGTAAAGGTCAACCAGATCGGCACCTTGACCGAGACGTTGCAGGCGGTCGATATGGCGCATCGGGCGCGCTATACCAATGTGATGTCGCATCGTTCGGGCGAGACCGAGGACAGCACGATTGCCGATCTGGCGGTGGCCACCAATTGCGGACAGATCAAGACCGGGTCGTTGTCGCGCTCGGACCGCTTGGCGAAATACAACCAGTTGATCCGCATCGAAGAGATGCTGGGCGAGACGGCGGAATATGCGGGGCGCTCGATTCTGCGCGGCTAAGGCGTTGCGACCGGAGGTGTTAACGGCGCAGGGGTTGCGTTTGCCGTGGGATACGAAACATATGCCCTTGGGGTGCGGGAAGTCTGCGTTGAGGCGGCGGTTTTTTCGCGGACCTCGGGATTAAGGCTGCGGGCGGCTTTGGGCCGTTTTGGTCAAAAAGGGCGCGCCGATGGATCACAAATCTTTTCTTGCCGGACTGGACGGGGCCGAGAAATCCGGGCTGACCCTGCGCAGGGATGGTCCGGGGTTGCGGCATCTGGGCTTGCATCTGGGGGGCGTTCTGGCGGTGGGCGCGTTGATCGCGGCGGGGGTGCCGCTGTGGGGCCTGCTGGTGCCGGTGCAGGGGGTTTTGATCGTGTTCTTGTTCACGCTTGAACATGAAGCCACCCACAAAACTCCCTTCGCAACCGCATGGCTGAATGAAGCGGTGGGGCGGCTTTGTGGGCTGCTGTTGCTTTTGCCCTTTGAGTGGTTTCGCTATTTCCATCTGGCGCATCACCGCTGGACCAATATCGAGGG
>CBDUEF010000467.1:0-2359 GCA_965366095.1 uncultured Cypionkella sp.
TGGGGAAAGAAAATAAAACTTGCCCGAATCCTTGGGACGGTCTTTGATTGAACCATACAAAAAAGGCAATAAGCCAAAAGGCCGCAGACCTCGCTTTCCGCCGCATCGGGTGGGGCTGCACAGGGCCAAAAGGGGAGACCGCGGCAGGACAAGACATGACCGAAGTAGCGTTTCTCCTCAACGGAACGCCGGTCCGCATTGCGGCTGAGCCTGCGACGCGGACACTTTTGGATTGGCTGCGCGAACATCGCGGACTTACCGGCACCAAAGAAGGCTGCAACGAAGGCGATTGCGGGGCTTGCACCGTGATGGTCACCGATGAGACGGGATCGCGGGCGCTGAACGCCTGTATCCTGTTTTTGCCGCAGATCGACGGCAAGGCCATCCGCACCGTTGAGGGGATCGCGGGGCCAAAGGGTGAGGCGCATCCGGTGCAAACCGAAATGGTGACGCATCATGGCAGCCAATGCGGGTTTTGCACGCCGGGGTTTGTGGTCTCGATGGCCGTGGCCCATGCCAATGGCGAGACCGATCACGACACCACGCTTGCGGGCAATCTGTGCCGTTGCACCGGCTATGCACCGATCATTCGTGCGGCGGTGGCGGCTGAATCCGCGCCGGTTCCGCTGTGGATGAAATCCGACAAAGTGGTGCCGGGGGGGAGTGTGCAAGATCCGCTGGCCTATCGCCCGACCTCTTCGGATGATCTGGCCGCGTGGTATCTGGCCAACCCGAAGGCGACGCTGATCGCCGGGGCGACCGATGTGGGGCTGTGGGTGACCAAGCAGTTGCGCGAGGTGTCGCCGGTGGCGTTTTTGAATGGGATCAGCGATCTGCAACAGATCGAGCAATCGGGCGGGCAGTTTCATGTCGGCGCGGGGGTGACGATCACGGCGCTGATGGCGGCGGTGCGGGGGCCGCAGCCGTCCTTTGCCGAAATGCTGCGGCGCTATTCTTCGGTGCAGGTGCGCAATGCGGCCACCATCGGCGGCAATATCGCCAATGGCTCGCCGATTGGCGATGGCCCGCCGGCGTTGATCGCTTTGGGCGCAACGCTGCATCTGCGGCGCGGCGACGAGATGCGCACGATGCCGCTAGAGGATTTCTTTATCGAATACCGCAAGCAGGATCGGCGCGAGGGAGAGTTTGTGGCCGGGGTGTCTTTCCCGGTGCAGGCACCGAATTTGCGTTGTTACAAGCTGTCGAAACGCTTCGATCAGGATATTTCGGCGGTGTGTGGCTGTTTCAATATCAGCATTGACGGGGGTCGTGTGACGGCGGCGCGGATCGCTTTTGGCGGCATGGCAGGGATTCCGAAACGGGCGGCGGCGGTTGAGGCGGCTTTGGTCGGGAAAGCGTGGAATCTCGCAGCAGTTGAGGCGGCTTTGCCGGAATTTGCCAAGGATTTCCAGCCGATGAGCGATATGCGGGCCTCGGCTGGCTATCGGTTGCAGACCGCGCAGAACCTGCTGCTGCGTTATCTGCATGATCTGGCGGGAACGCCGACCAATGTGTTGGAGGTGCAGCCATGAGCGCCGGTAAGCCCCTTCCCCATGACGCGGCGCCTTTGCATGTGACCGGGGCTGCGCGCTATATTGATGATATTCCGCTGCCCTCGGGCGCGCTGCATCTGGCCTTTGGGCTTTCCACCTGTGCCAGTGGAGTGATCACGGCGATTGATCTGGCGGCAGTGCGGGCCGCGCCCGGAGTGGTTGCGGTTTATGCGGCGGCAGATTTTCCCGAGATGCCCGATTGCAGCCCCTCGATCGGGGATGAGCCGTTGTTGGCTGTGGGCGAGGTGCATTATATCGGGCAGGCGGTGTTTCTGGTGGTGGCCGAGAGCCATCTTGCGGCGCGAAAGGCGGCGCGGTTGGGGAAAGTGAGCTATGCCGAGCGCCCTGCCCTGTTGACGGTGGATCAGGCGATGGCGGCGGGCAGCCGGTTTGAGGGCGGGCCGGTGGTCTGGTCGAACGGCGATGCGGCGGCGGCGATTAAGGGTGCTGCGCATGTGATCGAGGGCCGGTTCGAGGTGGGCGGGCAGGAGCATTTCTATCTTGAGGGCCAGATTGCCGCCGCTTTGCCGCAAGAGGGCGGCGATGTGGTGATCTATTCCTCGACCCAGCATCCCACGGAAATTCAACACAAAGTCGCCCATGCGCTGCATCTGCCGATGAGCGGTGTGCGGGTGGAAGTGCGCCGGATGGGCGGCGGCTTTGGCGGCAAGGAAAGCCAGGGCAACGCTTTGGCCATTGCTTGCGCGATTGCCGCACGCGCCACGGGACGGCCCTGCAAGATGCGCTACGACCGCGATGACGACATGATGATCACCGGCAAGCGGCACGATCTGCGCATTCTCTAC
>CBDUEF010000468.1:0-2355 GCA_965366095.1 uncultured Cypionkella sp.
TTGTGCCGCCAAAGCTCAGCGGGGCGCATGGATCGAATAGCCCATATTCTTGACCGTGTGCAGCAGCGCCACCTCGAACGGTTTGTCGATCTTGGCGCGCAGACGGCTGATATGGGTCTCCACCACCGAAGTCTTTGGGTCGAAGTGGAAATCCCAGACCCGTTCCAGCAACATGGTGCGGGTCACCACGCGGCCCTCGTTGCGCATCAGCACTTCCAGCAGGGTGAACTCTTTAGGCAAAAGATCAATCGTCTGGCCCGCCCGCGTCGCCAACCTGCGCATCAGGTCCAACTCCAGATCGGCGACGCGAAGGCAGGTCTTCACCTCTTGGATCGCAGGACGACGGGCAAGGGCGTTGACCCTTGCCAACAGTTCGGCAAAAGCGAAAGGCTTGGTCAGATAGTCATCACCGCCCGCCTCCAGCCCCTCGACGCGGTCATCAATACCGCCCAGTGCCGTCAAAAACAGCACCGGCGTCTTGCGACCTGCCGCCCGCAGCGCCCGCACCAGCGACAACCCATCCAACCCAGGGATCATCCGGTCCACCACCAACACATCATAGCTTTCGCGGGTGGCCTGAAACAGCCCGTCGGCGCCATCAGACAACAGGTCACAGACATGGCCATTCTCGGACAGACCCCGCGCGACATATTCTGCGGCAGCGGTATCGTCTTCGATCATAAGTATTCGCATCGGTTGCTTTCATTAAATCCGGCCCAGCTTAGTTAGGTAAGCCGTCTAACACAAAGCTCGCGGCCATTATACAAATCTGTAAGTTGGCAGAAAGTCACAAGTAAGCTCGCGTGATTAGGGCTGCGTCACAGGGTCCGCCGGACCCGTTTCGGAGCATAGACATGAAACAAATTCTGCTTGCCACCGCCCTGATCGCCCTGCCAGTCGGTGCGTTCACGGCCTTCAATCTTTACGCCACCCGGACCACCGCAAGCGTTGCTGTCGCAGGCCTTGGCGATTTGTCCGCGATGAGTGCGATTGTCAGTGATGTGCAGGCCATGGCTGCCAAAGGCGACTTTGCCGGCGCCAAAACCCGCGTCAAGGATTTCGAACTGATGTGGGATGACAACGAAAAGGGCCTCAAGCCGCTGGATGGCGCGCAATGGCACCTGATCGACGATGCCGCAGACACAGCCTTTACCGAAATCCGTGCCAGCAAGCCCGATCAGGCGGCCGTCGACAGCGCGGTGGCAGGGCTGTTGGCCGCATTGAAGACCACACCATGATCCAGCCCATTTCTTCACAAGCGAGCGCTCAAATGCAAACACCAACTTATAACCGCGTCCCCGCCATTACCTTGGACTTCTGGCTGATCAAGCTGATGGCCGTGACCATGGGCGAAACGGCCGCCGACTATCTGGCCGTCAACCTTGGCTTTGGGTTGACCGCCACCTCTCTGATCATGGCCGCAATCCTGATCGGCGCATTGGTGCTGCAATTTGGCCAAAGGCGCTATGTGCCTTGGTCCTATTGGCTTGCCGTTGTGCTGATCAGCATTGTCGGAACCCTTGTCACCGACAACCTGGTCGATAACTTTCACGTCTCGCTTATTTCGACGACCATTGGCTTTAGCCTTGCCCTTGCCGCAACTTTTGCGCTCTGGTTTGCATCGGAAAGAACCTTATCGATCCACAAGGTTTTCACCTTCAAACGCGAGGCCTATTATTGGCTGGCGATCCTGTTCACCTTTGCGCTTGGCACCGCTGCGGGCGACATGGTGGCCGAGTTGTTCGGGCTGGGTTATCTCGCAACCGGAATTCTGTTTGGCATGATCATCGGCTCGCTTGGCATCGGCTACTATTTTCTGGGGCTTGACCCGATCCTTGGGTTCTGGCTGGCCTATATCTTCACCCGTCCGCTTGGAGCCTCCTTTGGCGACCTGCTTTCGCAGCCCGCTCAATATGGCGGCTTGGGGCTTGGCACGATCATCACCAGCGCGCTTTTTCTTGGCGCGATCATCGCAATTGTCGCCTATATGAGTGCAACGAAAGAGGGCGAAGAGGTGGCTGCTGCGTAACCAAGACGCGGGCGCACGATAGTGTTGCGCCCGCATCATCTGTTGCTGCTTCACCGCCAAGAAAGGTGAACAGGATAAATTCTTAGAAACTCAAAACACCGGAATTACCCCTAATAGCCCACTCCTAGCTGTTTGATCGCACGGTTTAATGGTGCGATCCTTTCTCAGGCATGGAAGCAAGCAACATGGGACAAGTTCGTCACAAGAGCGCCCCGACCGCGCATGCCGTCAGAGCTGCTATACAGCGATCCATTGCCCGGCAATCGCGGCTTTCCGCGATGAGAGGGGCAAGCTTCGCTCGCGCATCTGAGCCGGGAACTGGGCAT
>CBDUEF010000469.1:0-2349 GCA_965366095.1 uncultured Cypionkella sp.
GGACCATCGGATAGCTATGCCTTGTGCAATACGAGGAGCGAGCGATGAGCGCTTAAGTGGCCGTCTATAAAAACGGCGGAAGCTCAATCACCCTTTTATTGACCTCATGGCATCGGAACGGCATTCAATAATGCAGCTGCGGCGGTTTGGGTCACTTGGCTTGTTTCGGTCAGTTGGTGTGCTGCAGCCAATTGACCCGGGGCTTTCGTAACAACTGCTGTATTCAAAGTTGAGGCAAGTACTTGCCATGGCCCTGCATCGGCCTTTTCAAGCCTTTCCCAATCACTCGCGCGCGCAAGTGCGGCCAACCCTTCTTTAGCATCTCCATCCTTGAAGTACGCTTCGGCCAAAGCTTCTTGGTCCCCCAACTGACCATAAGCCTGCCGCTTCAACATTTCGACTTCTGGTGTCGTGATCGTTCCAGCCAAGGTTCGCAGTGCCTTCCGTGGATCCCGCAGTTTGAGGGCCACTTCGGCTACAAGCTCGGGAAGCGGGTCGCTGACCTTGTCCAGCCAGACCCCAGCTGCGGCCGCAAAATCCAAATCACTCAAACGCTGCGCCAATACCTCGGCCGATTTTTCATCTACCGAAATGTCGGAAGCACCATCGCCCAGGACAGCATGGTTCAAAAGATCCCCATCCGTTCCGATTGTAGCAAGCAATCGCCAGAGATCGGATTCAGCGTCCGGGTTTTCAGACAAACCCGCGAAAGCAGAGTCAAAATCACCTGAAGCCGCCTGCGAAACAATCAGCGCGAGAACGACGCGGGAGCGATCTTTACCCTCGGGGGTCTCTCGAACCAACCCAGCGAGCGTGGACACCAATTCCGCCTTGATTGGCAGGTTTTGCGCGACCCTGGCTTCCACAAACGACACAATAACGTCCGGGGTCGATGTGCCTGAATCGCGAAGCATGGGTGCCAAGGCCGCTTCGGCCGCCCGCGGGTCATGAAGGCTCATATCAATTTCGGCTCCAACCTGAGCCATTTCGGCGCTCTCTTGATCAGGAGCCCGCATGACGGCATCTTTCACCGCGCGCGCAGAATTTTGATCCCGCATCGCAAGAAATCGTTCGGTCAGGCGAGGGGCAAGCTGGCGTCGCAAATGCAGAGGGAGGCGTGAAAATGCGAGCAATACTGCAGGCGCATTCACTTGGGGGCCCTTTGTAAGGCTTCCGCCGGTCAATACAGCCCACAGAGCAGCTGCACTATCGCAGGCGGCAAGGCCGGCGAAAGCTGGTGACATATCTTCGTCATCATCCAATAGATGGGCAAGACTGCTCCAGACAGCGCGCTCCGGACTTTCAAAAGGAAAGGCAATCAACAACTGGCGGGCCTCAACCCCGAAGCCAAGAAACAAGTTGAGCTTGACTGCCTTTGTAATCGCGGCGCTTTCGGGGCGATCAAACTCGCCAAGCAGACCAACCTGCCGATTGGCCAATTGATCCGCGATGGGATCGGATGTTCCCCAAGATGCCAAATCGAGTGCATCATTGGTGATACAGGGTTGCCCCTGAGCGGCCAATTCTTGCGGCGTCGCGCCAAGATTGTTGTTAAAGTCCTCGCCGGTTGAAGTTTCCACGTCGGTGACAACCTCGGATCCCTTGGCAAGATGGGCGTCTGAGGGCATTGTCAGGTCCACGACCCCCTCAGCAGCGCCTTTGCTCAATTGCCACATGAGTGTCTTGCGTAGGGGTTCCAGATTGAGATCTGAAATTGTACCCACTGACGCATCCGCAGCGCCTTGCGAGGTATTAGCCTGTCGAGGAGGAGGTTGTAACCAATCATACCCGGCGACCCATTCACGAGGTCTTGGTTTTGGGCGTAGCATTGCAAGATCGCGCCCCGCCAGAGCTGGAGCCGAGGAGCCATCAATGGCCAATTCAAATGATGAGCCTTTCGGTGGCGGGCCATCTTTTAGGTCGATCACCACAATTCCCGGGCGAAACTCAAAAGGCAATGCATGACAGGCGCAGGCAATGCCAATGCGCAAGTCGCCGCTCTCCGGGTCTGCCCAAAGTGCTGCGAGTCGCCCCTTTCCGATCAGCGCAAAGGCTTGTGTCAGATCATAGGTTGGGGGTGCTCCGTCAAAATGGAGAGCGTATCCATCCAGACTTCGCCCGACCCTCCAGGTTATCGGAGCGCCAAGGTCCATGACCAAACGGGTAAACCCATCGTGCTCTCCTGATTTGACGATCACAGGAGCGGCATGAATGGCGATTGGGAACAAACTCCAAACGATCACTGCGAAATAGCGTATCATGCAGCCTCCTGTTTCAGACTGCGGAGCGCCTCTTCGACTACGCCAAAACTAGGTCGCACATGATGTGGAGCGTTCTGTCGCCCAACTT
>CBDUEF010000470.1:0-2344 GCA_965366095.1 uncultured Cypionkella sp.
CGCTTCCACGACGCTCGCGCCTTTATCGCGCGCGTGGGCGACAGCTGCGTCTATCAATTGCGACGTGAGGCCTTGGCCACGGAGCTTGCGTTGCAAGAATAAGCACGCCAACGACCAGACTTTGTCCGGATCCTGATCGAGGAGATCCGGCTGTCAACGGCGGAGCAAAATCCGGCCAATGGGCGGCGCAAAACCAGGCCACTTATGGCGCTGGCATGAGACCGCCGGGAGGGCGTAGCCCGAGCGGGGGGTCTCATGCGCGCGTGGCGATTGTGAAGGGTCTCAGCCGGCCTTTCGGGCGCGGCTTTGGGCGAGACGATAGCTGTCGCCATTCATCTCAAGGATATTGACGTGGTGGGTGATACGATCGAGCAGCGCGCCGGTCAGACGCTCGGACCCGAGCGTTTCCGTCCATTCGTCAAACGGTAGGTTGCTGGTGATCAGGGTGGCACCCCGTTCGTAGCGTTGTGAGATCAGCTCGAACAGTAACTCCGCCCCGGTTTTGGAGAGCGGCACGAAGCCCAGCTCGTCGATGATAAGAAGCTGGTAGGCGGCCATCTGCTTCTGGAACCGCAGCAGACGCCGCTCGTCGCGCGCCTCCATCATCTCGCTGACGAGAGCGGCGGCCGTGGTGAAGCCGACGGACAGACCCTTCTGGCATGCGGCCAGGCCGAGGCCGAGAGCCACATGGGTCTTGCCTGTTCCACTTGGACCAAGCGCAATGACGTTCTCGCGCCGCTCGATCCACTCGCAACGGGCCAGTTCCAGCACCTGCATCTTGTTCAGCTTCGGGATGGCGGTAAAATCGAAGCTGTCCAGGCTTTTGACGACCGGGAACCTTGCCGCCTTGATGCGGCGCTCGACCTTGCGGCGGTCCCGTTCGATCATCTCCCGTTCGCAAAGCCGGGTGAGGTATTCCACGTGATCGACGCCCTCGGTGGCGCATAGCCGGGCCAGCTTCTGATACTCGCGCTGGAAGGTCGGAAGCTTGAGGGTTCTGAGATAATGGGAGAGCAGGATCTCGGGCACTTCGGTGCTCATGCCGCTTCCTCCCCATGCGCACAAAGCAGTCGCATATAGGCCTTTGCCGAGGTCGTCTCGACGTTCGCCTTCGGCAGGTAGGGGTAGATGGACAGGTCCAGTCTCGGCGGCCGACGCTCCACCCGGCACAGGATCAGATGCTTGACGGCGTCGAAGCCAATCGCACCGAGCTGGAGGGCCTGCTTCACCGCCGCGTGCAGGTCCGCAAGCTCGAAGCTCTCCAGCAAGCGAAGAACCTGCACATACTCACGCCGGCCATGCTTTGCCATGCGAGCTTCCATCAGGCGGCGCAGCGTGGCGAACTCTTCGGGCAGATCCCAGCCCTGGAGCGGGGCCGCTTGATCCAGGGCGTTGATCTTCTGCTCGATCAGCGGCAGGTAATGCAGCGGATCGAAGACGACGTCTTCGCGGTCCCAGCTGCGGGGATGACGGGCAATGATCTCGCCGTGGCAGCCGATCACCACCGCGTCGACATAGCCCCGGACCCATACATCCTGATGGCCATAAGCAACGGGGACGGAATAATCATTGGTCTTGTAGCGCACCAGCGACTGTGCCGTTACCCTGGCGCTGGCCTGGTCACACGCATCGAAGGGCGAGGCTGGCAAGGCGCGCATCGCCGCCAGATCGCGCTGCAGCCGTTCTCCGATCGTCTCGCTCTCGCCGCGCAGCCTGTCGCGCTGGCGTTTGCGGCATTGCTCTTCCAGCCAGGCGTTGAACGCCTCCCATGTCGGAAACTGCGGGATCGGCACCATGAAGTTGCGCCGGGCATAGCCGACCAGACCCTCGACGTTGCCCTTGTCGTTGCCCTTGCCGGGACGGCCGTAACGATCCCGGATCAGATAATGGGACAGCAAGCCGCTGAACAATGTTGCCCGCTTGCGTGTGCCGTCAGGAAGGATCTTCGCAACAAGGCAGCGATCATTGTCGTAGACGATCGATTGCGGCACGGCGCCGAAAAAGGCGAACCCATGGATGTGGCCGTCAACCCAGGCCTCCGACACCGCGGCCGGATAGGCCCGCACATAGCAGCCGTCGCTATGGGGCAGATCCAATACGAAGAAATGCGCCTTCCGCTCCACCCCGCCGATGATCACCATCGCCTCGCCGAAATCGGCCTGTGCATGCCCCGGCGGATGCGCCAGTGGCACGAACACCTCCTGGCGGCGATGCTCACGCTCGCGCATGTAATCCTTGATGATCGTGTAGCCGCCGGTGAACCCGCACTCGTCACGAAGCCGGTCAAACACCCGCTTGGCCGTATGGCGCTGCTTGCGCGGCACCTTCACGTCCTCGTCTAGCC
>CBDUEF010000471.1:0-2337 GCA_965366095.1 uncultured Cypionkella sp.
GGTAAAGCGGCAAGTGATCAGCGTATTTGGAGACGGCGACGTGGGCGAGCGTGCCTTCGGTCGGCAAACCGCCCTCGATCAGCCAGTTGGGCGTGTCTGCCTGAATGACGCCTGCGTCGCAGCGGCGACAGGCATATCGCGGGCGAACGGTGACAATGACATGGAAGCGGGCGGGAACGATGTCGAGCCGTTCGGCACGATCTTCGCCCGTTGCCCGGTAGTGGTTTGCTTGCAAACCATGAAAGGGGGGCTTCACCATGTCGGTGCAACCACAGGGGCAGATCTTCTGTGCAGGTTCGATCACCCGTTCGATGCGCGGCAGATGGTCTGGCAGATGGCCGAGGTTGCGTTTGGCTGCCGGGCGTCTGGTTTTGCCGTCGGCATTGCGTTCAGCCACTGCATTCCGCGCGGCCTCAGCCTCAGCAACAGCCGTCTCCAGATCTTCAAAAGCCAGTTGGCGCGCATCAGGGTGCAGCTGCTCGGACCGCTTGCCATAAAGCGCATGGCGCAGCTCGGCGATAAGGTAATCCTGACGTTCGGTTTGGGCCTCCAGCCCAGCGACCTTGGCCTGCATCGCTGCAAACGCCTCACGCACGGCGGGCGGAAGGGCATCCAAATCAAAGGGGAGAACGGTGGGTGCGGGCATGGCAATTTATACAGCATGCCCGCGCAATTGCCCATATTTACAAGGCAATCCGAGTCATTCTGTCGCAGTGGGAGGCGTCGGTCTGGGCGCGTGGATGCGGCGCCAATCAAGGCCCGCAAACAGCGCCTCAAACTGAACCCGCGAAAGGCGCATGACGCCGTCGCCAACCTTGGGCCACGCAAAACCACCCTGCTCTAGGCGCTTGTAGATCATCACGATGCCATTGCCGTCCCAGAACAGAACCTTGATCCTGTCGCCACGCTTTGACCTGAACACCACCATCACCCCTGCCTTGGGCGCAAAGCCCAGCTCGGCATGCGCCATAGCTGCAAGCCCATCGTGCCCCTTGCGGAAGTCCACCCGTTGCCCGGCAACGGTTTGCCTGCAAACCGTGAGAGGGGGCTTGGTCGCGATCACGATCCTAACGGCCTGATCCGGAAAGATCACAGTGCCTTCCTCAAGGCCGCCACCAAAGCCGCCGCGCGGTCCGGGCTGCAGTCCGGCGTCACATGCAGAACTGCGCCGCAAATCTCGACCTTGATCACGCCTGTGTCGGCTGACGCAGCAGAGGCAGTATCAGCAACCGATCGCTCTATCACCAGCGGCACGAATGCCGGGGCCGCATTGATCGGCACCACCAGTTCCCCTTTGCGCGCCTGACCGCGCCATTCCGAAAGGTGCCGCGCAATCAGCTCATACTTCGCCGCAACATCACACACCCGCGCGCCAGGCTCAAAACTCTCGGCCACAATCCGCGCCTTGAGATCCTGCGGCCAGCGCCGACGACCGGTCGGGCCATCAAGGACCTCGATCCGCGACACTCCCCTCGACCCGCGCAACTCCATCCGGTGCTCATTTTGGTGCTCCATGGCCAGCCTCCCGCAAACTCAGTTGCAGGACGGAATGCCCGAACTCACATCAAGCCGAAACCACGGGGCTGGCGCACCGCTTACGAAGCATTTGACGGTCGCGTCCTTGATCGTTCTGTTCAGTCGCTCGACCTGACCGTTGGTCCAAACGTGGTTGGGTTTGGTCAGGAGGTGCTCGTTCCTATTGGCTTCGCAGATCCTGTCAAAGCGCATCGGCCGGGAATAAATGCTGTTGCGGTTGGGTGGTTGCGCGGCGAACTGGATGCCGCCGCCATTGGGCTCGCACCAATGGCGCCGCCGTGAGAATGGTGTGGATCTTGGCATCCAGCATGTGCTGCAGAAACTCCCATGCCGTCCGCCTGTCAGCCGTTGCAAGGCGTTGAACGACGGCGAACTTGGATGTCCGGTCGAAGCCGACGAAGGGATGGAGCTTGCCCTCAGCAGTCTGCACCTTCGCAATATCAATGTGGAAGAGCCCGATGGGGTAGCGCTTGAACTTTTGGCGCTTGGGCTTGTCGCCCTCGACATCCGGCAAGCGCGAGATGCCATGCCGCTGCAGGCACCGGTGCAGCGCCGACCGTTCAGCTTCCCGGCGAACAAGCATGCGCCTGCCAGCCAACGGGTGCGGGATCGACGGTTGCAGGGCATTGAGGCAGTCATCCAGTGGCAGCAGCGTATGGCTCCGGAATTGGACGATTGCAGCTTCCGGGGCTTCGGTCAGAAGCGTCGACCGCGGTTATTTCGGTCCCGGCTTGAGATCCTCGACCGTTGCCCGATTGCGCCACTGCGCCACCGTCTTGGGGTTGATCCCCAGCTCCTGGC
>CBDUEF010000472.1:0-2324 GCA_965366095.1 uncultured Cypionkella sp.
GGCGTATCAGCCAGCTCAAACAACAGCCGGGTAGCCCTGTTCACCCCCACATCCGTCGCTTGCGCCGAAAGCGCCACCGCCACCAGCAAGGTATAGGCGTTGGTATGATGCAATTCACCCTTCGGTTCAGGCTCGCCTGCCTGAAACCGTCGGAAAACGCGTTGCATCGCGGGATAATCGAGTTGCTTGGCCATCGTGGCCATATGCCCGAGGCGGAACGCAGCGACAATAGCTTGCCGCAAGAAACGGGTCGCTTTGACATTCCAGCCGGTCTAAATTGCGGCAAGGAGAACCCCATGACCGACCAAAGCCCCGCCTATCATTACGCAGTCATCGCCCGCGCCCTAAAGCTGATCGATGCGGCCGGTCCGGGGCTGCTTCTTGATGACTTGGCGGCGCAAATGCAGTTGAGTCCAGCGCATTTTCAGCGAGTGTTTTCGCAATGGGTTGGGGTGTCGCCCAAAGGCTATCAGCAATACCTGTCGCTTGACCTCTCACGCCGCCTGCTGGCGAACCGGTTCACCACTTTGGAAGCCGCACTGACGACGGGACTTTCGGGTTCTGGTCGGCTGCATGATCTCTTCGTGAAATGGGAAGCCATGAGCCCAGGAGATTATGCCCGTGCAGGCGAAGGTCTGGTTGTGCGATGGGGGCATTTCCCCTCCCCATTTGGTGAAATGTTGGTGATGGCAACCGAGCGCGGCATTTGCGGGCTTGGATTTACCGAAGAATTTGGCCGCGAGTGGGCGATGCAGGATTTGACCCGCCGTTGGCCCAAGGCAACCTATGTGGAGGATGTGTCGAGTCTCTGTCCCCTGATCGAGACCGCGATGGCCGGACGCGAGGCACGAATTCATCTGATCGGCGCCCCCTTTCAGATCAAGGTTTGGGAAGCCCTCATGCATATCCCATCCGGGCACATCACAACCTATTCCGAACTCGCCGGCGCGGTGGGCCACCCTGCGGCCCAACGTGCGGTTGGCACGGCCGTAGGACGAAACCCGATCAGCTTTCTTGTGCCATGCCACCGCGCCATCCGGAAATCTGCGGGGCTGGGAGGCTATCACTGGGGTTTGCCGATCAAGCGCGCAATGCTGGCATGGGAGGCCGCGCGGGTAGATGCAGGCGCGTCGAGCCGCGATGCGCGGAAACCTGCCACGCAACTGTGATACCTGTCCATGACGCTCGCAGGCTGGTATATGTGAGTATGGCCCAAAGATGGGCCGATGCAATTCAAGGCACCTGCACCATGAAATTCACGACCCCCATTATTGTCGGCACCTTGGGCCTTATTGCCCTGACCGCTTGCGTTGATCCGAACGCCTATCCCAATGACCCGAACGCCCGAACCAAGAATGGCGCCATCATTGGTGGCTTGGTTGGTGCCGTAGCTGGTGCGTCATCAAAGGGCGATGATAAGCTCGCAAAAGCTGTGATTGGCGGAGCCATTGGCGCGGCTATCGGTGGCGCGATTGGCCAAAACTTGGATGCGCAAGCCGCCGACCTTCGTGGATCAATCGGGAATTCCAATATTTCCGTCACCAACAACGGCCAGTATCTCGTGGTGAATATGCCGCAGGACGTGCTTTTCGCTACCGACTCTGCGACGCTTCGGTCCGACCTGACCCGCGATATCAAGGCGGTTGCCGGATCGCTGCTGAAATATCCTAACAGCACAGTCGAGGTGATTGGCCATACCGACAACTCGGGTTCCGCAGCCTACAATCAGGATTTGTCGCAACGTCGCGCTGTATCGGTTGCAAATGTGCTGCGAGACAGCGGTGTACCGAACGGACGGATTGCAGCTTATGGTCGGGGCGAGGACCAACCGATCGCGTCCAATTTGACTCCCGCCGGCCGTGCTCAGAACCGTCGGGTCGAGATCATCATTCGTCCAACTTCCTGAACCGATGTAGATCAATAGTGGGCCGGGCTGCATGCTCGGCCCTTTGCTGTTGAGGTGCCGATGAATTGGTCATAGATTTGAACCAATATGGAGCCTCAATATGCCGTTTCAAAAGATCGAAGTTGAGAAGCTTTCCCAATCGGTAGTGCGGCAAATCGAGCTGTTGGTCTTGCGCGGTATACTTCGTGCAGGTGAGCGATTGCCTTCCGAACGCGAGCTTTCTGGACGACTCGGCGTTTCCCGGCCCTCCTGCGGGAGGCGGTGGCAGCGTTGGAGCATCGCGGCCTATTGACCACTCGGCCAAATTCCGGGGTTTTTGTGGCGGATGGGTTGGGGGTGGGTTTTTTGCTGGGTTTGGTTGAACTTTTTGGCAGGAATGAAGGAGGGAGTTTTGGTTTGATTGGGTTTAGAGGGGGGA
>CBDUEF010000473.1:0-2315 GCA_965366095.1 uncultured Cypionkella sp.
GTCATAGGCATAAGCGCCCATCGCCACGATCAGCTTGGCCGGTGGGATGCGCTTGGCCATCTCGTCGAGCGCATCGGTGAACCACCCTTCACTTGCGATGCTTCCAGGTGGCGAGCCGGGGTAATGCTCGTCGTATGCCATGAGCACCACGGCGTCCGCCTCGTTGCCGATGTATTCGTAGTCGTAGCCTTCGTCATAGAGCGGCAGGTCCACCAGGGCATTTGGTTTGAACCCCGGTAGTCCTTTTCGTCGCTGATTTCAAGATAGCGCTAGACAATGGAGCACTAAAATGCTCGGTTAGGCTCGTGAAAACAAAATCCACTGCCATGGACGGCGAGGGGACGGTGTCCCCCGGAGTGTTGGAAATACGGGTCGCCCAAGGCCCGGCCGATTGGGCCATCGCCCATCAAATGCTTGATGACGAGCATCTGCTCGGTGCTGGCCGGGAAGCAGGCGATCGCTTGTGCCAGTTCGTGCTGGAGGACGGCCAACCGGTTGCTGTGTTGGTGTGGTGCGCCGCCGCGTGGCACCTCAAGGATCGTGACGAGCGGATCGGTTGGGACGCCGTGACCCGTTCGCAACGCCTCAAACTTGTCGTGCAACTACGCCGCTTTCTGGTGGTCGAAGCCACCCGTCGCCCCAATCTTGCCTCCCAGTGCCTCGGCCTGGCCCTGCGCGAACTTTGTGGAGCATGGAGTCGCGAGCACGGCTACCGGCCCTTGCTCGCTGAGAGTTTCAGTGATCCCGAAAGCCATGCGGGCACCGTTTACAAAGCCACTAACTGGACCTGCGCGGGCGACACCAAAGGCTTCTCACAGGATCATACCGATTATTACATTCCTAACAACAGGCCGAAAAAACTCTGGCTCAAGCCCCTCGCCCCCAACGCCTTGGTCCTGATGTGCGCGCCCCGACTGCCCGATGATTGCACCGCCGCCGAGGTGGGCCGGGGCGGCGCGCGCAGTCCTTTGAAAACCAGCCAGCTCAAGAGCCTGCGAAGTGCCTTCGAATTGGTGGAAGATCCGCGCCGCGCCCAAAGCCGCCGCCACCCACTCACCGCCATGCTCACTCTCATCGCGCTGGGCCTGCTCATGGGCGGGCGCGACATGCTCAATATCTGGCGCAAGGTCGCCTGCCTCGACCAACGCCAGCGCGAAGCCATCGGTCTGCGGGTGCGCCACAAAGAAAGCGGACTGCTCAAAATGCCCGGCTATGATTCGCTCAACGACCTCTTCCATCTGCTAGACCCGGCAGCCTACGCCCGTGCCCTCACCGCTTGGCTCCAGGCGAACAGCGGACTGCTTCCCCGCAGCCTTGCGCTTGACGGTAAAAGCATCGGCGACGGCAAATGCGGCATGATCATCACGCTATGCCGCCACGAGGACGGCCGCCCCGTCGCCATGATCCCGGCCACCGGGGAAAAGGAAGACTGCGAAGTCAGCGAAGCCCGCGCCCTGTTAGCCGATCCGCAGGTCAGACTCGAAAACGCGCTCATCACCACCGATCCGCTCCACAACAAACAAGACACCGTGCGCGTCATCGCCGAAAAAGGCGGCGACTACCTCATCGGCACCAAGGACAACACCCCCAAGCGCCATGAGGCGGTGGTCCATGCCCTGCGGGCCACCCCCTTTTCGCCGTTACCCGGGAAGCCGGGCACGGTCGTATCGACACCCGGACAGCGGCGATCACCGCCATCACCCCGGTGACAGCCGGGCTGCCATTCGCCCGCAGTGCAGTGGCGGTCCGGCGCGATTGGCAGATCAAGAACGCAGCGGAAACGCAGGGAAAAAGTCATGTCCGCCATTTTCTAACCAGTCTCGACCCCACCGAGAAACAACGCATCCCTGCCGCGGTCCGGGGGCACTGGAGCGTGGAGAACCTCAATCACTACAAACGCGACACCTGTCTGTGGCGTGAGGACGACCATCGGCACCGGCGCGTCAACATCGCCCAGAACCTCGCACTGACCCGCAACGCGCTGCTGGCAATCATCCCCTTTTGCGCGGGCGAGCCGCTATCGAGTTGGTTGGAGATTTACCAGCGCACGCCAGCCAAGGCGATCCAACTCATCTTTCACGCAGCCCCCATCCAATGATCTCTCAAACCAAATGCCCTGGAGCGGCTCGATACGCGGATTCAGGGCGCAGCCTTGCAGAACACTCCCGGAAATTCTCCCGCGAGGGTTTCCTCACTCTTCACGGCGCATGCCCGGAGCGTCTCAGTTCCTGCGGCCAAGGGCCATCATCAAGAAATAGAGAAATTGGGCCACCGAGCCCACGGCGGCGGCCACGTAGGTCATGGCTGCCCAGAAC
>CBDUEF010000474.1:0-2314 GCA_965366095.1 uncultured Cypionkella sp.
GGCGCGGCGCAACCGCTTGGCCCGCTGCTCGATGCCTCGGTGATCTCGGATGAAGGCGGGCGCGGCGAACATGCTTCGTTCACCGGGGCCTTTGTTGGCATGGTGGCCTATGATCTGACTGGGCAAGGCTGGAGTGCCGATTTCACCCGCTTCGGCTATCATCCCGCCGCCTGATAAACGCCGGGCTTGCAACGCAGGCCATTGCCGTCATAAACGGCGCTCAGAGCAATGAGTGCAGGCCGCATGACCGACGACAGCCGTAAAATCCCGACCCACGAGGTCATCTACGCCCGCCTGCGCGACATGATCCTGTTTGGCGTGCTGGAGCCGGGCCAGCCGGTGACGATCCAGGGTCTGACCGCGGGGTTGGAGGCCGGGATGACGCCGGTGCGAGAGGCGATCCGTCGCTTGGCGGCGGAGGGGGCGTTGTTGCCGCAGGGCAACCGGCGGGTGGCGGTGCCGCGCTTGACGACGGCGGATCTGGAGCAGGTGGCTTTCGCGCGGCTGACGATCGAGCCGCATCTGGCGCAATTGGCGATGCCGGCGATGACGGCGGCCCTGATCGCACGGCTTGAAGCGATTGATGCGGCGGTGGATGCGGCCATTCGCGGCGATGACATCCATGGCTATCTGCAAAACAACCATGCCTTTCACTTTGCCCTTTATGAGGCAGCGGGGCCAGGGGTTTTGCTGGATATGGCACGGTCTTTGTGGCTGCGCTTTGGGCCGAGCCTGCGGGTGGTTTCGGTGCAATCGGGGGCGATGACCCTGCCTGATGCGCATAAAGAGGCTTTGGCGATGATGCGGACAGGCAATGCGGCCGGTTTGGCCGAGGCGATGCGCCATGATATTGCCCAAGGGGTGGACATGGTGCGCATGGCCTTGGTGCGGGGTGCGGTGTAGAGCGTTCCCTTAGGTTAAGGCATTCCCCTTGCAAGCGCGTTCGGGGTGCTGGCGGGGTATTTCATCCCTACGCGGCGTGGGGGTGAATAATTTGATCAAATTTCTTGAACCCCACGCGGTTTGATCATATCCTGCCGGGGAAGCTGCCAGATTTACGCAGCGATTCCCCTGATGGAGGCTTTGCCATGAACAAGATCACCAATCACATGCCGACGGCAGAGTTGCAGGCGCTGGACGCCGCCCATCACATGCATCCGTTTACCTCGAACTCTGGCCTTGCCAAAAAGGGCGCGCGGATCATGACGCAGGGCAAGGGCGTCTGGCTGACCGACTCGGAAGGCCACAAGATCATTGACGGCATGGCAGGCCTATGGTGCGTCAATATCGGCTATGGTCGCCCGGAACTGGGCGAGGTGGCCAAGCGGCAGATGGATGAGTTGGCCTATTACAACACCTTCTTCCAGACCAGTCATGTGCCCGCGATTGCTTTGGCCGCCAAGATTGCCGAACTCGCCCCCGAGGGGATGAACCATGTGTTCTTTGCCGGCTCTGGCTCGGAGGCCAATGACACCAATATCCGGCTGGTGCGGCGCTATTGGGATATCAAGGGGCAGCCGGAAAAGCGGGTGATCATCGCGCGGACCAATGGCTATCACGGCTCGACCATCGGCGGCGGCTCGCTGGGCGGGATGGCGGGCATCCATGCGCATGGTGGCAAGCTGGCGGGGATCGTGCATATCGGCGAGCCGAACTGGTGGGAGCAGGGCGGCGAGATGACGCCCGAGGATTTCGGCGTGATGCGGGCGCAGGAATTGGAGGCGATGATCCTCAATCTAGGCGTCGAGAACGTCGCGGCGTTTATCGGTGAGCCGGTGCAGGGCGCGGGCGGGGTGATCATTCCGCCCAGCAGCTATTGGCCGGAAATTCAGCGTATCGTTGATAAATACGGAATTTTGCTGATCGCGGATGAGGTGATCACCGGGTTTGGCCGCACCGGCAACTGGTTTGGCTCGACCACCTACGGCATCAAGCCGCATATCATCACCATCGCCAAGGGGTTGTCCTCGGGCTATCAGCCGATTGGCGGCTCGATTGTCTGTGATGAGGTGGCGGCGGCGATTGGCTCGGACGAGTTCAACCACGGCTATACCTATTCCGGGCATCCGGTTGCGGCGGCGGTGGCGTTGGAAAACCTGCGGATCATGCAGGAGGAAAAGATCGTCGAGCATGTGCGCGATGTGGCCTCGCCCTATATGAAGAAAAAGTTTGCCGAACTGGCCAAGCATCCCTTGGTGGGGGAGGCGGTGTTGGTGGGGCTGATGGGGTCGATTGCCCTGACGCCCGATAAGGCCACGCGGGCGAAGTTTGCCTCGGAAACCGGGACGGTCGGCTATCGCTGCCGCGAGCGCTG
>CBDUEF010000475.1:0-2312 GCA_965366095.1 uncultured Cypionkella sp.
AACCTTGCGATCAATCCCGCGCGTCAAAGGGCCAAGATTGCCTTTCACCAGATTTGACGCCTCGCTCATCAGCGAGTCCATGGTCAGGCGGCTGCCCAGTTTGGCCAGATTGCTGGTCAAGGCGCTGCGTTCAAGCTCCAGATCGGCCTCGATCCGCGCCAGATCCCTGTTCATGCTTTCATTCTGCTGCATGTGAGGTCACTCCTGATTTGAGAGATTGCAGGTCACGCGCAATGTTGCGGGCGGATCTTTCGTGGACCTGTCCGGCGCGGCGCAGATGCTGACGTGCGGCAGTCACCAAGACAGCAGCACCCATCAGCATCACCGCCGCCACCAGCAAAGCGGCTATAGCGGGTGACAAGCCCGAGGCAATCAGCGTCGCCACGGCGGCCTGGGCCAAAAGCCCCAGACCAACCGCTGCCAAGGCGACAGCCCCCAAGGCAAGCGCCGCCGCACGCACCATCGATTTAAGCGCAGCTGCCGCCTCGGCCTTTGCCAGATCAACCTCGCCGCGCAGCAGCCGGACCAATCCGGCCAGCACGTCGGCGATCAACCCCGGCGTCGGTGGCGCGTCATTGGGAAAGGGCATGGTCATGACCGACCGCCCCCATCCTGGCCCATCCGATCCACCGTGCGCCGGGCGGCGTCCCGGTAAAGCCGCTCGGTTTGTTCCGTGGCACGACGCTCGGCATCCATCGCCCGCGACGATGAACGCAAGAACCGCGCCAGCGCGAAACCGGCAACAGCGGCGCCAGCGGCAAAAGCACCCGGATTGCGCTGCGCAAAAGCCCGGGTCGAGGCGACAAGATCATCCAGACTGTGCGCGCGCAGTGTGGTCGCCGCCGAGGAAACACCGCTTGCGGCCCCCGATAGCGCGCGCGCGCCCAGCCCTTCGGTTTCGGCCGCACTGTCTTTCAACGTTGCGGCCAGACGGTCGCCCGCATCGGCCAGTGTTTCGCGTGCGCCATCAATGCGCTGAGCCGTGGCATCGCGCGCCGTGGTTGCCGCCTCGCTGGCCAGCTTCACCGCTTCGTCCTTCGCAACACCTGCGGCTTCGCGCGCCAGACCCGCGACCGCCTTTGCGGTGTCTGCGGCGGCATCTTTGGTATCCGAAATTTTCGACTTGAGGGTTGATGTGGTCATTTCCATATCCTTTCGGGTTTTGGGTCATAGAAGAAACAGGCAAACCGGACCGACAGTTTCTTGATAGGCGCCCAGATGCCGATAACGCCTTTGGCTTGCCGGATGCTGTCTGCCCGGATATTGTCTGCCTTGTTGCTCTACCGTCTCAACGTCCATATCAGCCTGACGGTTCCCTCTGGCGCTTTGGGGAATGTCAGCGGGCAAAGTAGATTGGGCGGGCAAAGTAAATTGGGACCGTGCAATCTGGCCTATGCAAACGTCCCGGCCTGGCGCGTGGCCGGCAAGGGAACCGCCTGGCCATAGGTGCGTTAGGGAGTACCGGGCGATTTCATCTCCGGTTCTCAGTCGGGATATTTCATGGACAAGACAACTGAACTGAGCATCGTAGCCATCGCGACGATTGTCGTGGTTGCTGCGCTACATATCGGATCGGCTTTGCTGGCTCCGGTCACCTTGGCACTTGTCGTCGGCGTGGTGTTGTCACCTGTCAGCGATCTTTGGGAAAGAATCGGCTTGTCCAGCGGCACCGGCGCGCTGATCAGTGTGGCCTTGACCGTGATGGCCATTGGGGCAATGGGTTTGATGTTTCAGCCGCTGATCAGCCAGATGGTTGATCAGGCGCCAAAAGTCTGGTCAGACATGCGCACCACCGTTGATATGTTTCGCGGATTTCTGCGCGGTCTGTCCGAAGTAACACAAGAAATCTCTTCTGCGGCCGTGACGCCCGCGCAGGCGCAAACGCCTGCCGATACTGCAATTGCGCTGCCGCCGGTGACCGAAGCACTGTTCATGGTGCCCGCAATTGCCGGGCAGATCATGATCTTCATCGGCACCCTGTTCTTTTTCCTGATGACACGAAATCCGATCTACGAATGGGCCGCGCGCCGGTTCTCGGCCCCTTCGAACCGCGCGGTCACTGCCCGCCGGATGCGCCATGCTGATCGCCATGTCGCGCGGTATTTCATGACCGTCAGCGCCATCAATGCGGGGCTGGCGCTGATCACCTTCGCGGGCCTTGCGGGCCTTGGCTTGCCTGGTGCCGCCCTGTGGGGGGTGATCATTTTTGTTATGAACTTTATCGTCTACCTTGGGCCGGTCGTGGTGATCTTTGGCCTGCTGTTTGCCGGAGTGGCCGCTTTTGATGGCGGCATGGGGCTTGCCCCTGCAGC
>CBDUEF010000476.1:0-2310 GCA_965366095.1 uncultured Cypionkella sp.
TCTGCTCATGTCCAAAGCAGACGACGCCCGAGGTTCAGAAATGACGAAATCGGGCCGCGCAGATGCACGCAGCCCGATGATAGGTAAAGTTTTAGACGCGGCGGCGTTTTGGCGGACGGCAGCCGTTATGGGCCAGCGGGGTCACGTCACGGATCGAGGTGACGTTGAGACCAACGGCAGCCAAAGCACGCAGCGCAGACTCACGGCCTGAGCCGGGGCCTTGCACTTCGACTTCGACGGTTTTCATGCCATGCTCTTGCGCCTTGCGGGCTGCGTCTTCGGCAGCCATCTGGGCCGCGTAAGGCGTCGATTTCCGCGAGCCCTTAAAGCCCATGGTGCCCGAGGACGACCAGGAAATCGCATTGCCCTGAACGTCGGAGATCAGGATTTTGGTGTTGTTGAACGAAGAGTTCACATGAACCACGCCAGCGGCGATGTTCTTGCGCTCTTTTTTCTTGGTGCGGGATGCTTTTGTATCGCGTGCCATATGCCCTACCCCTTATTTCTTCTTGCCAGCGATGGCTTTTGCGGGGCCCTTGCGGGTGCGAGCGTTGGTGTGGGTGCGCTGACCGCGGACCGGCAGGCCCTTGCGATGACGCAGGCCACGGTAGCAGCCAAGATCCATCAAACGCTTGATGTTCATCGAGGTTTCGCGACGCAGATCGCCCTCGACGGTGACATTGGCGTCAATGTATTCGCGGATTTGCAAAACTTCGGCATCGGTCAATTGGTTGACGCGACGGGCGCGGTCAATGTTGACGGCGGCGCAGATTTGCTCGGCCACATGGGGGCCAACACCGGTGATGTAGGTCAGGGCGATCGGGACCCGCTTTTGGGTCGGGATGTTTACGCCAGCAATACGTGCCAAACGTGAGTTCCTTCATGGTTGCGGTTCCGTAGTGCCAGAACCTTTTTTCACAACACCGCCCGGTCAAAGGCGATTCGATTCCCCCCGAAAAGGGAAGCCCGCAAGCGATTCCGCTGCGGGACGCCGTGCTTTATGGGCTTTTGACGCTATCGTCAAGGGCAGCGGCTGACAAATTCAGGCTTTGTCAAGAACTTTGGCGATTGCCAGAGCCACCGCGTCAACTTCCGCCAATCCGTCCACCGTCGAAAGCTGACCCTTGGCATAGTAATAGCCGATCAGCGGCGAGGTATCGCGGTAATAGGCCAGCATTCGGGTCCGCAGCGCCTCGGCGGTGTCATCGGCGCGGCGTTTCATATCGGTGCCGCCGCAGCTGTCGCAGACGCCTTCCACACGGGGAGGATAGGTTAGGTCATGATAGACCGCGCCACAGCTGCCACAGGTAAAGCGGCCAACGATGCGGTCTTCCAGCGCGGCGTCATCGACGCGAATCTCGATCACCGCATCTATCGGCTGCCCGATCCGCGCCATCAACGCACCCAAAGCATCGGCCTGTTTCAGCGTGCGCGGAAAGCCATCAAAGATATAGCCCCCAGCTGCATGTTCAACCGTCAGCCGTTCCTCGATCAACCCGACCACGATCTCATCGGTGACCAAGTGGCCCTTGTCCATCACATCGGCCACAAGTCGCCCCATCTCGGTGCCCGAGGTTTTGGCCTCGCGAAGCATGTCGCCAGTGGAAAGCTGCACCATGGCGCGGCTGTCGACCAGACGTTTGGCTTGGGTGCCTTTGCCAGCACCGGGCGGTCCGAGAAGGATGATATTGGCCATGCGTCGCCTTTCTTAGCGGCGAGCCGGAGGTTTCACCGGCCCTGTGCGTTTCTTGCCGCGCAATTGCGACTTTTCGATCAGCCCTTCGTATTGATGGGCCAGAAGATGCGATTGCACCTGATTGATCGTATCCATCGTGACCGACACCACGATCAGCACCGACGTGCCGCCGAAATAGAACGGGATGGCAAAAGCATCGCGCAGAATCTCGGGAAGCATACAAACCGCCGCAAGATAGGCCGAGCCCAACACCAGAATACGCGTTACAACATAATCAAGGTAATCTTGGGTCTTTTGCCCCGGACGGATCCCCGGAACAAAGCCGTTCTGGTTCTTGAGATTATCGGCGACCTCATCAGTTTTGAAGGCCACGTTGGCGGTGTAGAAATAGGTGAAGAACACGATCATCGCCGCGAAGAACAAGAAGTGCAGCGGCTGACCGGGGCCAAAATACGCAAGAATGGTGGACATCACCGGACCCGTCGACGCGCCCGAGAATGTGGCCACCGTCGTTGGCAGCAACAACAGGCTGGAGGCAAAGATCGCCGGGATAACGCCCGCCGGGTTCACCTTGACCGGCAGATGCGACGAGCCGCCGTCATAAACCTTCATGC
>CBDUEF010000477.1:0-2304 GCA_965366095.1 uncultured Cypionkella sp.
CGCCCCTCGCCGCCCGTGCTGTTGCTGGTGCTGCTGATCGTGCTGGTGATGGGCGCGATTCTCGACCTTGACCGCCCACGCCGTGGGCTGATCGGCATCGACCAATCGGCGATGAGCGCCACGCTGGACGCCATGCGCGCCGAAATTGCCGCGCAGGCGAGCTAACGTCCCTGCCCGTCCAGCACCTGTCGCAATCAAGCCAGCAAGCCGCGCAATTTCCTGCAGTTTAAGCTCAGGCAATTGGAGGCAAAGATGGGTGAAATGACCTTTCCGGGCGGTGTTTATGAAACTCTGCCCGCCAACGCTTATTGCGACCCGGCGTTGTTTGCCACCGAGCGCGCCCGGATTTTCCGCCGCTCCTGGCAGTTGATCGGCCATGAAACCGACCTGCCAAATCCCGGCGATTACCGGGTCGACGATATCAGCGGCAGTTCAGTGATCGTGATGCGCGGCACGGATGGCACATTGCGCGGCTTTTACAATGTCTGCGCCCATCGCGGGCATGAGTTGCTGGCGGGCGAGGGCTGTGTGAAAAAGCTTACCTGCGCCTATCACGCCTGGACCTATGACACCCTTGGCCAGCTCCGCGCCTTGCCGAATGAGGCGGCGTTTCCGGGCCTTGATAAATCTCGCCATTCCTTGCGGCAGATCCGGCTGGAGGTTTTCTTCGGCCTGATCCTTGTCAACCTTGATCCCGAGGCGCGGCCCTTTGCTGAAACTGTGGCCGACGCCCTCCCCGAAATCACCGACTACGCGCCCAACCTTGCCAGCTATCACCGCGCCGCCCGCACCGAGCGGATGGCGGCGGCGAATTGGAAGGTGGTGGCTGAAAATTTCAACGAATGTTACCACTGCGCCATCGTCCACAAAACCCTGACCAGCGGCGTGGTCGATCCCGATCAGTATCGCACGCGGGGGCAGTCCTGGGGCATCCATCACACCAGCCCCGCCCGTCCCGAAGGCCGCAAATCTTACCAATATGCCGCTGATCCAGCGGCTAAAACCGACAAATTCCTGACATGGTGGTTCTTCCCGCTGGTGGCGTTGCAAGTCTATCCTGGTGGCATCGTGAACACCTATCGTTGGAAGCCGATCTCGGTGAACCAAACCAAGATCGAAGTGGATTGGTGGCTGCCCAACCCGACGCCCAACGCGGTTGAGGCCGAAATCATCCATCAGCACCGCAACACCACTTTCGCCGAGGATGGGCCGATCGTCGATTCCGTGCAGCGCGGGCTTGAATCGGGTGGGTTTGCGACCGGCCCGTTGGTGGTAGACGCCGGTTGCACCTCGCAATCCGAACACCCGATCCTTGCCTTTACCGCGCTTTATCAGGCCGCGATGGCGCAATAAAAAGCCCGCCGGATTGCTCTGGCGGGCCCTTTTTGCGCAGGATCAGATCACAGGCGGGCGGCGACGGCCTCCCAGTTGACCAGTTTCTCAAGGAAGTTGGTCAGATAGGCCGGGCGCTTGTTGCGAAAATCAATGTAATAGGAATGCTCCCACACATCGCAGCCAAGCAAAGCGGTTTGGCCAAAACACAAAGGATTCACGCCGTTTTCAGTCTTGGTAACCTTGAGCGCGCCGTCCTTGTCGCGCACCAGCCAAGCCCAACCAGAGCCGAACTGGCCCGCACCCGCGGCCGAAAAATCTTCTTTGAACTTGGCCACCGACCCAAAGGCCTCAACCAGCGCCTTTTCCAAAGCCCCCGGCATCGCCTTGCCAGCAGGGCCCATCACCTCCCAAAACAGCGCGTGATTCCAATGCTGTGAGGCATTGTTGAAAATACCGTTCTGCGCCACGGCCCCGGCCTGATAGGTGCCTTTGACGATCTCTTCGACCGATTTATTCTCCCACTCGGTGCCGGCAATCAGCTTGTTGCCGTTGTCGACATAGGCCTTGTGGTGAATGTCGTGGTGATATTCAAACGTCTCTTTGGACATGCCAAGCGATGCCAGCGCATCATGCGCATAGGGCAGATCGGGAAGGGTGAAAGCCATGGGAAAAATCCTCTCTCGGGTTTGGTTTCGGCAAAAAGCCATGTGGCAGATAAGGGGGCGAACCGACCTCAGGTCAAGGGCAATCATGGGATCAACGCGCCGCGCAGGCCCCCGGTTCCCTTAGTCCGCGGGCGCCATCAGTTCAATCTCGGCGCCGTTGCGGACCGAGGTGTAAAAGCACGACCGCCGGTTCGTGTGACAGGCAGGCCCGGTCTGAACCACCCGCGCCAGCAGGCAATCGCGATCACAATCAACCCGCAGATCAACCAGCGCCTGGGTGTGCCCCGACGTCTCGCCCTTGATC
>CBDUEF010000478.1:0-2288 GCA_965366095.1 uncultured Cypionkella sp.
GCCACAGCCCGGCAATGACCTGATGCGGCGCCGGCAAAACCGGGCTTTTCTGCGCCATGGTCAAAGGCACCAGTTGCGCAAAACTCAGATCTTCCCCCGCGCGCGCCGCCTGATCATATTCCCAGGTGCGGTTCATCCAGACGGTCGCCATATACCAAACGATGATCAGAACCAGCAAAACGCTGAGAACCGGCAGCGCGCGTCTCATCTCTTGCCCCCTTGCCAATCATAAGTAGGCCACAACATCACATGATCATTGATCACTGTATCGGTAACTTCGACGGCAACCGCACTGGTCCCCGCCGGGTCCGAGGTAACCGGGCGAAACTTCAGTTCAAAATCAAGCGGTTGGAATTTTCCGTCTGCATCGTGCAACTGACCCGAATAGCACGGAACCGCAGCCGCCTTTTGCGAACGCTCTGCATTGGCATCCATAAAATAGGCCGCACAAGTCAGCACAATCTTGCGATCCGCCGCGCCTTTGCGGGCAAAGAATGCCACCTCCAGCCGCAGCACCTCGGGCTTTTTGACCACATCCGCCAGATCGCCGGATTTATCCCGCACGACGCGCGCACGGATCGACAGGTCTTCATCTATTTTTGTCCATTTTTCCGGCAGCGGCGGATTGCTCCCCAAACCATAGGCGTCAATCTCGGTTTCGGCAGCCATGGGTGTTGCCAATGCCAGAACCACGGCAAGCAGTTTGCAGATCTTCATCTTAAATCCTGTCTCACTCATCCTAAATCCTGTCTCACTCATCGCCATGCCCTGCCCGCAACCCTTCACGCACCCGATGTGCTATCGCGATAAACTCGGTCGAGTCGCGGATGTCCAAGGGACGTTCTCGCGGTAAAGGACTGTCGATAATGTCGGTTATGCGGCCCGGGCGCGGGCTCATCACCACAATTTTTGTCGAAAGATACACCGCCTCCGGGATGGAATGGGTCACAAAAGCGATGGTTTTGCCGGTGCGCGCCCACAGCTTCAGCAACTCTTCATTCAACCTGTCGCGCACGATCTCGTCCAGCGCGCCAAACGGCTCATCCATCAGCAAGATATCGGCATCAAAGGCCAGAGCGCGGGCAATCGAGGCGCGTTGCTGCATCCCGCCCGAAAGCTGCCAGGGGAATTTCTTGCCAAAGCCTTTCAACTCCACAAGCTCCAGCACCCGCTCTACCCGCGCATTTTGCTCGGCGCGATCAAAGCCCATGATCTCCAACGGCAACTTGATATTGCCCGCAATCGTGCGCCAGGGATACAGCCCCGCCGCCTGAAACACATAGCCATAGGCACGCTGCAACCGCGCCTGGTCCGCGCTCATGCCGTTGACTGTCAAACTGCCCCCGGTTGGCGTTTCAAGCGCCGCCATACAGCGCAAAAACGTCGTTTTGCCACAGCCCGAGGGGCCGATAAAGCTGACAAACTCGCCCTTTTCGATGGTCAAATTGACATCTTTCAGCGCATGCACTGGCCCGTCACTGGTTTCAAACACCAGATCGAGGTTTTTGGCTTCAATCACCGTGTTCATTTCCACTTCCACATACGTGCCTCGGCAAATTCGACGCTGTTACCAGCAGGATCGCGGACATAAACTGAGCGCGCACCATCCGGCCACTCGAAATCGGCTTCGATCTCGATGCCATTGGCTTTCAATCGGGTAGACCAGAGGTCAAGCTCATCCCGCTCGGCCACAAAGCAAATATGCCCAGCCCCAACAGAACCATGCGACGGCACGGCCAAGGCCCCAAAAGCCGCGGGTTGTCGCGTCGCCTCGGCCCTGAAAACCAGCACAATCGTCGAGCCACACCGAAAAAAAACATGCCGGCCCTCTTGGCGCATGATTTGGGGCAGCCCCAGCACCTCGCCATAAAAGCCCGAGGCCGCGTCCAAATCATCCGCATAGAGTGCAGCTTCAAGGACGCCTGTAAGGGATGGTGCAGCGCCCATCACACCCCCGTTGCCGGAATACCCGAGCGGCTTACCGGGCGTGGGGCGGTCATCTCTTTCCACGCCGACAGCGCCCGGTTCACCGCTGGGCGCGCCTCGCGGCCGACAAATTTGCCATGACCCTCTCGGGTTTTCACCGCACCATCATCAATCGCCACCTCGCCGCGCGTCAGGGTATAGCGGGGCAGGCCTTTGACAGCTTTGCCTTCAAACACATTGTAATCAATGGCGGATTGCTGATTGCCTGCCGAGATGGTCTTGGATTTTTCAGGATCCCAGACCACCAGATCGGCATCCGCCCCCACCAGAACCGCGCCCTTTTTCGGGTAGCAGTTCAGGAT
>CBDUEF010000479.1:0-2281 GCA_965366095.1 uncultured Cypionkella sp.
CCTTGGCCCGGCTTTGGCCAATGCTGATGCCATGCCCGGTATGCGCGGCGTCAACCATATCGGCTTGACGGTGCCCGATCTCGCGCAAGCCGAGACCTTCTTTACCGATGTGCTGGGCTGTCAGCGCGCGCTTGGATTTGGCCCGTTTCGCGATGACAAAGGCACGTTCATGCAAGATGTGCTGGACGTGGACCCGCGGGCGGTGATCGAGGAAATCGTGATGCTGCGTTGCGAATTTGGGTCCAACATCGAGCTGTTTCATTACACCGCCCCCGATCAGAAAACCGTAACTGTTCGCAACAGTGACATCGGCGGGCATCACATCGCGATTTATGTCGACGATATCGACGCGGCGGCGGCCTATCTGAAGGGCAAGGGTGTGAAAACCAATATGGGGCCGATTCCGGTCAGTGAGGGGCCGGCGGCGGGGCAGTCGATCTTGTATTTCTCGGCCCCTTGGGGATTGCAGATGGAGGCGATCTCTTTTCCCAAAGGCATGGCCTATGAGGCGGATGGCGGCCCGGTGCTGTGGTCGAACACCGACCCCGCGAAATAGGGGGGCAAAGGTATGGCGGAGCGGTCGTTCAAGGCTGAAGTCGAAGACCTGCGCCTGGGCGAGGGCGAGACCTTTACCGGTGAGGGGATTTTGGCGCTGACCAAGGCGCTGTTGGAAAACGGCGTCGGCTATGTCGGTGGCTATCAGGGCGCGCCGATTTCGCATCTGATGGACGTTTTGGCCGATGCCGAAGAGTTGCTGGCCGAATTGGGCGTGCGGTTTGAGGCCAATGCCAATGAGGCGGCGGCGGCTGCGATGCTGGCGGCGTCTGTGCATTATCCGATCCGGGGGGCGGTGACGTTCAAAGGCTCGGTCGGGGTCAATGTGGCCTCGGATGCGTTGGCAAATCTGGCCTCATCGGGGGTGACCGGTGGGGCCTTGATCATCGTGGGCGAGGATTACGGCGAGGGCTCCAGCATCATGCAAGAGCGCACTCATCCCTTTGCGATGAAATCACAATTCTGGTTGCTGGACCCGCGCCCAAACCTGCCCTCGATCGTGAAGGCGGTGAAGGATGGGTTTGAGTTGTCAGAGGCCAGCAACACGCCAGTGATGCTGATGGTGCGGATCAGGTCGTGCCATGTGACAGGATCGTTTGCCACGCGCAACAATCAGCGGCCCGAGTTGTCGGTGAAAGCGGCGCTGTCCAATCCGCGATCCGATTTTGCGCGGGTGGTGCTGCCGCCGATGTCTTTCGTGCATGAGCAGGACAAGGTGAAAAACCGCTGGCCTGCGGCAGAGCGGTTTATCCGTGAGAAAGGCTTGAATGAGGTCTTCGGGCCTGCGGGATCGTTCGGCATCGTGGTGCAGGGGGGGATGTATAACGGGTTGATCCGGGCCCTGCAGCGTTTGGGATTGGCCGATATTTCGGGCCGCTCCGAGGTGCCGATCTATGTGCTGAACGTGACCTATCCCTTGCTTTCGGGCGAGTTTTTGGCCTTTTGCGAGGGCAAGGATCATGTTTTGGTGGTGGAAGAGGGGCAGCCCGAGTTCATTGAAACGCAGCTTGGCTCGTTCCTCTATCGTGCGGGGTCTGGGGTAAAGCTGCACGGCAAAGGCATTTTCCCGCTGGCGGGGGAATATACTGGCCAAGTGATGCTGGACGGGGTGACCGGGTTTTTGAAGGTCGCGGCGCCCGAGATGCTGGCGGCAGTGGTGCGCGCGCCCAATGCCGATGCGCCCGTGATTCCTGACCTGTCGAAAACCGTGCCGATCCGGCCCCCCGGCTTTTGCACCGGCTGCCCCGAGCGGCCGATTTTTGCCGCGATGAAGCTGGTGGAAAAGGAATTGGGCAAGCATCAGATCGCCGCCGATATCGGCTGTCATTTGTTTGCCAGCCTGCCACCGTTTGAGATTGGCGGGGCGACGATGGGCTATGGGTTGGGCCCTGCGGCCAATGCGGCCTTTGATGGCGGCGGCGAGCGTAGGCCAGTGGCGATCATTGGCGATGGGGGGTTCTGGCACAACGGGCTGTCATCTTCGTTCACCAACATGGCCTTCAACAAATCTGACGGCGTGGCGATTGTGGTTGATAACTTTTATTCGGCGGCAACTGGCGGTCAGGATGTGATGTCGTCGCGTGCTGACAACGCCACCAAGGCCACCAAGAACCCGATTTCCAAGGCGCTGAATGGCATCGGGATCACTTGGGTGCGCCAGGTTGATCGCACCTATGACGTGGGCAAGATGCGGGATGTGCTGCGCGAGGCACTGACCACCGATGCG
>CBDUEF010000480.1:0-2277 GCA_965366095.1 uncultured Cypionkella sp.
CCCCATGACCACGACAAATCTGAAAATTCGCCGCGCCAACGAGCGTGGCCACGCGAACCATGGCTGGCTGGATAGCTGGCATACTTTTTCTTTTGCGGACTATTACGACCCCGCCCACATGGGTTATCGCTCGCTCCGGGTTATTAACCCAAGTTTCTTTCGCTACTATGAAATTCGGTGAATTTCGCTTAAAAATCCGATTTCTTAGACTTATTTCGCCACCTATTATTACATAAGTCATTCACAATCAATAAATCCATATTTTGAAAATCGTTTTGTAGTGCCTAATAATATATTTTCTTCTTGATTTCGATTCCACGCTCACCGATTTTCTCCGGCGTGTTTTTCCGTACCAAATCCATCAAAGGCACCCCGCTTCTCCAGCTCGTCGAATCTTTCCGAAATCCGGAGGGCCTGCCCCGCCAGCGCATCCTCGCCTCTCTCGGCGATGCCCGTCTGCCCGAAGCCGAGAAAACACTCATCGCACGTGCCCTCGAAGATCATCTCTCAGGAAAACTGCCGCTTCTCACCGAATCGCCACTTTCCGATGAGGCCGCCTCCTGGGTGGCACGCATCCTCCCACTTCTTGGCCGATCCAAGACCGCCAAACCCGCCGACACCGACAAACTCGACGGCGTCATCATCGACAAGATCTATACCGAAAACCTCGTCCAATTCGGCCCCCAATGCATTGCCATGGCCGCTTGGAACCAGCTTGGCCTCACCGAAATGCTCACAGAAGCCGGTCTTAACCCCGCCCAAGCCGCCACCGCCCAGCTCATGGTCGCCAACCGCCTCATCGAACCCTTGAGCGAATGGGCACTCATCGATTGGTCACACCGCACTGCCTTGCCAGAGATGTTAGACATGCGCATCACCAAGACCACCAAGGATCGACTCTATCAGACCAGCGACCTCCTTTTTTCCCACCGCAAAACCCTAGAAAAAAAGCTCCGCCACCGCGCAGCCGAGCTCTTTGACTTCAAGCGAAGCATCATCCTCTACGACATGACCAACACCCATTTCGAGGGCATCTGCGCCAGCAACCCCAAGGCCAAACACGGCAAAAACAAACAAAAGCGCAACGATTGCCGCCAAGTCGCCGTCGGCATGATGTTTGACGAGCGCGGCCTCGCTCTGGCGCACGACGTATTTGAAGGAAATATCGCCGAGACCAAAACCCTCATAAAAATGTTGGATCGGCTCGATGCTCACAAAGATGCAGATCAAAAACCCGTCGTCATCCTCGATGCTGGCTTCGCCTCCGCCGCCAACATCGCCCTGCTCAAAGATCGCGGCTACAGCTACCTCATCAACATCACCCGCGACCGTCGCCGGTAATACGCCGAGCAATTCGCCCAAGAGGGCTTCGAGCCACTGCCCGGACGCAGCTCAGAAATGCAGGTCGAAACCCGCCGCATCACCGATCCGGAGGACGAGCAAAGCAGCCTGATTCTCTGCCGCAGCGCCCAACGCCGCGCCAAGGAATCAGCCATGTTTTCCAAAGCCGAAACTCGTTTCCTTACCGACATCGAAGCCCTCCGTAAGCTCATCGCCGAGGGCAAACTCAAAAAGCCAGACTTGATCCAACGCCGCATCGGGCGGCTGGAAAAAAAGCACCCGCGAGTCGCCAGATACTACACCATCGACCTCCCCCCGGACAAAGGACTCACCGCGCAACGCGACGAAGACTCACACGCACAAGCCAGCGAGGCACTAGGCAACTATGTTCTCAAAACGGATGCCACGCTCGACGCCGCGCAAACCTGGTCGCTCTACATGACCCTGCTGCAAGCCGAAGAAGGCTTTTGCGCCCTAAAATCCACCCTCGGTCTACGCCCGAACTACCATCATTTAGAAGGCCGAGTGGAAGGCCACATTTTCATCTCAGTTCTCGCCTATCACCTGCTCACCTGGGTGCGTGAAAAGCTGCGGGATCAAGGGGATTTGCGGGATTGGAAAACGCTCCGCCGCCTTCTCTCCACCCACATGCTGGTTACCACGTCACTGACCTTGGAAGACGGGCGAGTGCTTCACCTCCGCAAGCCTAGCGTCCCAGATGCTGAGCAAGCGATGGTTTACCAGCGGCTCGGCATCGACTGGAGAGCCGCGTTCCCTGTCCAGAAGACATGGGCAAAGGGTGCATGATTGTGTAGTGCCTTTGCGAGCGATTCCTTGATTCCATAAGGGACGCAGCACTTGCAAAAGAAACTTGGGTTAGTGCGGTGACAATCCCTAAGGGAAACGGAGGTACACGCACGTTGGGCATTCCCAACG
>CBDUEF010000481.1:0-2276 GCA_965366095.1 uncultured Cypionkella sp.
CGCCGGCGCCCGCGCGGGGGGGGCGGTTCCCCCACGGGGAAAGTCCCCCGGCCCACCCACCCCCCCCCCCGCCACAACACCGATATCGCCAGCACCAGCAACACCAGAACCATCGGCAGCGTGTCAATGAAACGCTCGCGCACAATGGGCCGCGCCACCTGCCGCGCCGTTTCGGTGTAAAGCGCCACCGCCGTATCCGACAGCGCCCGCATCGCCGAAGGCCAATTCGCCGGGTTGATCGGCATCGGCCAAAGCTGCAAAAGCTGATCGGCCTGGCGTTCGCGCATCACCCGGTCAATCTCGCGGATCAGACCATCGGCCCGCTGATAGGCCTCGACGGCGGCAATGCCGGGGGCCTGCAACCGCACCAATTGCTCATTCAGTTCCGATCGACGCTGGGCAATTTCTTCGGCCTCAAGCTGCCCTTCGACAGGGGCCGGGCCAAGTGCCGCAATCTGTGTGCGCAAAGTGGCGATCCGCGCCGAATTGGCACTTTGCGCCCCCTGCAGGGCCGAGCGCCAATCCACCAACTGGCTGCGCAACACCTCCATCGCCACCGAAGTGGTGGTGCCATCCTCGATGGCGGTCTCGGCGCGGTTGCCCATCGCCTCCCAGGCGGTGTAATCCAAGGCCGCAGGCTCGTCGCTGGCGGGTGCTGCCCCCGCCGCACCCCCGCCATTGCCCAGCGCGCCATTCATTGGCCCTACGGTCAGCGGCTGGCCATCAGCCCCCACCCGCGGCACCAAAGCGCCCGTGCTGTCAACCTGAACCGGCCCATCGGCCAATGCCGGAGCCGCCGCCAACAGCAGCAACACCAGCAAAGACCGGATCAGATTGAACCGCATCCCTGCGCTCATGCGTCCTCAAACACGGTTGGGATCGCCGAGGGGGCCCGGTTTAACCAACGCGGCACCGGCAGGCCCTTTTCCTTCAGGAACGCCGGGTTATAAAGCTTGGACTGATAGCGGTTGCCATAATCGCACAGGATGGTCACGATGGTCTTGCCCGGCCCCATCTCTTTGGCCATGCGGATCGCGCCGGCAATATTGATCCCCGAGGATCCGCCCAGACAAATCCCCTCCTCCTCCAGCATCTCAAACACCAAAGGCAGCGCCTCACTGTCCGAAATGCGGTAGCTGTAATCGGGGGTAAATCCCTCAAGATTGGCCGTAATCCGCCCCTGCCCGATGCCCTCGGTGATCGACGAGCCCGGCGCATCCAGCTTGCCCGTGGTGTAAAACGCATGCAGCGCCGCGCCTTCCGGGTCGGCAAGGCCCACCTTCACGCCCTTAGGCTGGAGCGCCATGCCAACACCCGCCAAAGTGCCACCAGAGCCCACGGCGCAAATAAAGCCATCAACCTTGCCCCCCGTCTGCTCCCAAATCTCGGGGCCGGTGGTTTCGATATGGCTAAGCCTGTTGGCCACATTGTCAAACTGATTGGCCCAGATCGCGCCATTGGGTTCGGTGCGCGCCAAGGCCTCGGCCAAGCGCCCCGAATAGCGCACATAATTGTTGGGGTTCTTGTAGGGCGCTGCCGGAACTTGCACCAACTCCGCCCCCGCCAAACGCAACATGTCTTTCTTTTCCTGGCTTTGCGTCTCGGGGATCACAATCACGGTGCGAAACCCCATGCTCGCCCCCACCAGCGCCAAGCCAATGCCGGTATTGCCCGCCGTGCCCTCTACAATGGTGCCGCCGGGCTTCAACGAGCCATCTGCCACCGCCGCACGGATCATATACAGCGCGGCGCGATCCTTTACCGATTGGCCGGGGTTCAGAAACTCGCATTTGCCCAAAATCGTGCAGCCCGTGATCTCGCTGGCGCGTTTCAGTTTCAACAGCGGGGTGTTGCCGATGGTATCGGCCAGATCAGAGTGAATACGCATGGGATGCTCCTGTACCCTTTGCCCTATCTGTAGGGGCAAGGGCCAGCAAACTCAAGCGAGGGCGCACCTTTACGCAGGTGTCATCGCCACAATGCCGTTGTCCTTGCCATTGGCCCGCGTTTCAATGCCAAAGCCCTCGCGCTCAAAATAAACCCAACGTTGGCTGCGTTTGGCGGCGCCGCTCACAAACTCTGCCTCGACCGGCAAGATCAGGTAGGAACAGCCGGAAATCTTGACCTCCTTGCGCTCCAGAAAGCGATACTTCGCCTGCCATCTGGATTTGGTCTCGCTCCGGTATGGCTTCATCTCTTCGCCATAGCTGATCTGGACCTACCCCGGTTTCGTTCCGGTCAGGTTCTCATGTTAAGCGGCCTTTCGTTCAAAAGCC
>CBDUEF010000482.1:0-2274 GCA_965366095.1 uncultured Cypionkella sp.
CTCTTCAATCGCCTGCAAACCCGGATTGTGCAAGCCTGCTTCTGCAAAGCCGAGCAGGATGGCGGCCGCATTGCCTTTGCGCGGAAGATGCAAAGCCTTAGCCGTTGATCTGCACCAGCAACTCCAACAGTTTTGGCCCCAGAACTGGCACGATCCGGGCCACGCCCTTGGCATTTGGGTGGATGCCGTCGGCTTGCATCAGGTCAGGATCAAGCATGGCTTTGTCTTGGTCTATCAGTGGGATAAAATAGTTATCGGCCAAGATCGCATGATCGGCCTTGGCCAGATCTGAAAACATCGTGTCAAAGGCGGTCTTATAGGCCGCGCCAAAGTTGGAGGGCGCGCGCAGGCTGATCAAAAGCACCGGGATGCCCTTGGAATTTGCGGCTTTCAAGATAGAGTCCAGATTCGATTTCGCAGCGGCTGGATCAAGGCCCCGCAGCATGTCATTGCCACCCAAAAGCACCATCAAGCCTTTGGTCTCGGGCGTAAGCGACCAGTCCAGCCGGGCAAGGCCCCCGGCGGTGGTGTCGCCGGAAACGCCTGCATTCACCAATTCAACATCGGCCCCCTGTGCTGTCAGCCAGCTTTGCAGTTGCGGCACCAGCCCATCGCTTTCCGGCAGACCATAGCCCGCCGTCAAACTGTCTCCCAGCGCCACAATGGTTCGGGTTTGCGCCGCCACAGGCGCGATTGTGATCAGCGCAGCGGCAATAATTGCGGCTGCGGCATTGCAGATGCGGCGTGGCAGGTCATATTTGAGGGCAAGCATAAAGGATAGCCACATGGGTGAGACCATTCTGGCAATGGAAAAGGTGGGGCTGACTTTGGCGGGCAATGCGGGTCTGGTGACCATCTTGACGGATATAGACCTTAGCGTTGCAAAAGGTGAGACTCTAGGGCTGATTGGCCCCTCGGGATCGGGCAAATCTTCGTTACTGATGCTGATGGGCGGGCTGGAGCGCGCCACCACGGGGCGGGTAATGGTGCAGGGCGCCGATCTTTCGGCGCTGGATGAGGACGGGCTGGCGCGGTTTCGGCGCGGGCGGGTTGGCGTGGTGTTTCAGAGTTTCCATCTGATCCCCACCATGACGGCACTGGAGAATGTCGCAGTGCCTTTGGAATTGGCGGGCATCAAGGATGCCTTTGCCCGCGCCGAAGCAGAGTTGGAGGCGGTTGGTCTGGCCGCGCGCCGTCATCACTATCCGGCGCAAATGTCGGGGGGTGAGCAGCAGCGCGTGGCGCTGGCCCGAGCTGCCGCGCCGCGTCCGGCGATCTTTCTGGCCGATGAGCCGACCGGAAATCTTGACAGCGCCAATGGCGCGGCGATCATGGATCTGATCTTTGCGCTGCGTGATCGCCATGGCGCCACATTGATCCTTGTCACCCATGCGCCGGACCTTGCGGCGCGGTGTGACCGGGTGATCCAGCTGGCAGATGGGCGGATTGTGGCATGACTATGCGTCTTGCCGCCCGCTTTGCTCGCCGCGAATTGCGCGGCGGTTTGCGCGGTTTCTGGATTTTTCTGGCTTGCCTCGCGCTGGGCGTAGCCGCGATTGCTGCTGTTGGCACCGTGCGGGCGGCCATTCTGTCGGGCCTCACCGAACAGGGCGCGGTGCTGCTGGGTGGCGATGCGCAGATGGAGTTCACCTATCGCTTTGCCTCGGACGACGAGCGCGCCTTTATGGCGGCCAAAGCGCTTGCGGTGTCAGAAGTGGTGGATTTCCGCTCGATGGCGATTGTGGGTGAGGATTCTGCGCTGACGCAGGTAAAGGCCGTGGATGCGGCCTATCCCTTGACGGGCGAAGTGCGGCTGGAGGGGGCTGATACGCTGGCCACCGCTCTGGCGCCGCAAAATGGCCTGCCGGGGGCGGCGATGGACCCGGTTCTGGCGGATCGTCTGGGGCTGACGCTGGGCGACAGCTTTGCCCTGGGCGCGCAGCGGTTTCACCTTGGCGCGCGGCTGTTGCGAGAGCCGGATTCCGTGACCGGCGGATTTGCTTTGGGCCCGCGCACCATCGTGCGCACCGCTGATCTGGCGCAATCGGGGCTGATCGCACCGGGAACGCTGTATGAGACCAAATACCGGATGCGCCTTGCGCCCGGCGCTGATCTCGATGCCCTAAAAACCGCGTCTGAAACCGCGTTTCGCGATACCGGGATGCGCTGGGCCGATAGCCGCAAGGCCGCACCGGGGATCGAGCGCTTTGTCGACCGCATCGGCGCGTTTCTGATCCTTGTGGGGCTTGCCGGAATGGCGGTGGGGGGCGTTGG
>CBDUEF010000483.1:0-2270 GCA_965366095.1 uncultured Cypionkella sp.
CGCGCCCGAGATTGCCGGTTAATTGTTTCAGCCCGCCACTGGCCGCAAAAGGGGCGTTCGCCGGGCGCAAGATTTTATCGTTCAGCGTCACCTCGGGGCCTTTGTGCCAGCCAAGCCGCCCCTCGGTCAGCTTGGGTTCCTGGCGGTAATGTGAGAGCCCATCACCAGCGACGCTGCGCGCATCCGCGTGCAAAAGCCCGGCATCGAGCAGTTGTCCGATCATATAGGGCAGACCACCCGCAGCGTGGAAATGGTTCACATCGGCCAGACCATTGGGATAGACCTTGGCCATCAGCGGTACCACTTCCGACAGATCGGCGAAGTCCTGAAGATCGAGCAACACACCCGAGGCCCGCGCCATCGCTGGCAGGTGCAGCACCAGATTGGTCGAGCCTCCGGTGGCCATCAGCCCCACAATCCCGTTGACATAGGCGCGCTCGTCGAGGATCTCGCCCGCCGGGCGGTAATCATTGCCCAGCGCCGTGATCGCCGCCGCCCGTTTCACCGCCGCCTCGGTCAAAGCCTCCCGCAAAGGCGTGCCGGGGGCGATGAAGCTGGCACCCGGCAGATGCAGGCCCATGAACTCCATCAGCATCTGATTGGTGTTGGCGGTGCCGTAAAAGGTGCAGGTGCCGATCCCATGGTATGAGGCCATCTCGGCCGCCATCAAGGCCTCGCGCCCGACTTCGCCATTGGCAAAAGCATTGCGCACCTTGGATTTCTCGTCATTGGGCAGGCCCGAAGTCATCGGCCCGGCGGGTACGAAAACCGCAGGCAGATGGCCGAACGCCGCCGCCGCCATGATCATCCCCGGCACGATCTTGTCGCAGACCCCAAGAAACAGCGCCGCGTCAAAGGTGTTGTGCGACAGCGCGATACCTGCCGCCATCGCGATCACATCGCGCGAAAACAACGACAGCTCCATGCCGGAATGGCCTTGGGTCACCCCGTCACACATCGCCGGAACCCCGCCCGCCACCTGCGCCGTGGCCCCCGCTGCGCGCGCAGCCTTGCGGATCAGCTTGGGGTAATCCTCATAGGGCTGATGCGCCGACAGCATATCATTATAGGCGGTGACAATGCCGATATTGGGCGCGCGCGCGGCGGCCAGAGTGGCCTTGTCGTCGGTCATCGCGGCATAAGCATGGGCCTGATTGCCGCAAGACAGATGCGCCCGCGCTGGCCCCTCACGCCCCGCTGCCGCGATCCGCGCAAGATAGCCTGCGCGTGAGGCATCAGACCGCTGGCGGATACGATCGGTGACGGTGGCAATTGTCGGGTGCAGGGGCATGGTCAAACCTATTCTTTGGTATCCGGGTCTTTGGTATTCGGGCTGGCTATAGCAAATCTTGTTAGCGCTAACAAGACCGCCACCCACCCGCTATCGGCGACATTATGGCATTTCTCATCGCAAAAGCCGCAACACTGGCTGAAAATGGCACCGGATTGGACGCAGTCTGGACACATTCACCTTTCATTAATTGTAACAGCCCTGGGGGGCAAATGCCTAAAGGATATGACATGACCCTGACAAAAACCCTTGCCATCCTGTCCTTGGCCCTTGGCCTTGCGGGATGCACCGCCCCCGATACCGCCAGCCGCAGCAACAGCCCCGTGCAGGCGCTGACAGTGCCGCAATCTGGCGCCACACCGGTGCATGGCCCGCGGGTCTTGCAATCGCAATATATCATCGACAAGGTGAACATCGACGTGCCGCGCAGCTTGCGGGTGTCTGAGGCCAATGTCTTTCATCCCAATGCCGATATCGTCTGGCGCGGCGAGCCCTTGGGCGACCGCTACGCGCAGGTCGGCGCTATCTTCAATGAGGCGTTTTCGACCGCCACCGCAATGATGCACAGCGGGCGCCATGTGACGGTTGACATTCAGGTCACCTATTTCCACTGCGTTACTGAGAAAACCCGCTACACTTTTGGCGGTATCCATTCGATGCACTTCATCTTGACGGTGCGCGATGCGGCCATCGGTGCGGTGATAGATGGTCCGCGCAAGGTGTTGGCAGAAGTCAAAGCCGCAGGCGGAGCCAGGGCGATTGCCGAGGAAGAGGCCGGGTTGACCCAGCGCGTCGTGGTGTTGCGCCGCTTGTCGGAGGTGATGCGCCGCGAACTCTCCACCCCGGCGGTGATTGCACCCAACGCCAATGTGGTTTCGCGGTTTCAATCAGAGACGCTGATTTCGCCCGAGGGCCTCGCGCGATAATCCCCCCCTTTCCAGACGCCTGACAAAGCATTAAGGGGAGGTCATCATGACCT
>CBDUEF010000484.1:0-2254 GCA_965366095.1 uncultured Cypionkella sp.
AGTTGGGTCAGACCGAACGTGTGTCGATTCCGGCCGAGCGCGCCCTGACTGTTTACGTGGACAAACGCGAGCTGGTCACGCTCATGACACTGGGTGCCCACCCCGAACTGCTGGTGCTGGGTTTTTTGCGCAACCAGCGCTTGGTAGCGTCCTGTAACGAGGTCTTTGCCCGTGCGCAAGAGGGATGGATCAGGGCGGCATTGGCGCGGATGCCGCAAGTGTCGGCGGTGGGGGCAGGCGGCGAAATATTGTTTGAAGGGAACGCGTTGCCGATCCTTTCCGCGGCTGGCAGGTCGGTCAGGATTGAGGGTGGACAGCTGTTGGTTCCGGGCGCGCCGGATCGGGTGGCCGCGCGGGTGCAGGCGTTCTTGAAGGTGCGGGCCCGAGATCGGCTGGTCGCGGCTTCGGATCATTATGCCGCGAAAGTGGGGCGCAAAGTGGCGCAGGTGGCGCTGCGCGACACGCGCTCGCGCTGGGGGTCTTGCACCTCGGCGGGGGCGTTGATGTATTCCTGGCGGCTGATCATGGCGCCGCCGTCGGTGCTGGATTACGTGGCGGCGCATGAGGTGGCCCATCTGATCGAGATGAACCATTCGCCGCGATTCTGGGCGGTGGTTGAGCGGTTGTTTCCCGGTTGGCAGTCCGAACGGGCATGGTTGCGCAAGCATGGTGGGGCCTTGCAGGCGATCCGCTTCGAAACCGATTGACGCGCCCGTGCTGGCGATGTTTGGCTAGGCCATGCCGTTAAGCCCGCGCCTTGTCGATCCCAATGCCGCCGCCCATGAGCGGATATACCGGCGTTTGCGCCAGCAGATCATGCATGGCGAACTGGCGCCCGGTCAAGCGCTGACCCTGCGCGGGGTGGCGGCGCAGTTTGGCGTCTCGATGACTCCTGCGCGCGAGGCGGTGCGCCGGTTGGCGGCCGAAGGGGCATTGACGCTCTCGTCCTCGGGGCGGATTTCGACGCCCGAGTTGAGCGCCGAGAGGATCGAGGAGCTGGCGGTCATTCGGGCGATGCTGGAGCCGGAAATGGCGGCGCGGGCCTTGCCGCGCGCCCATTTCGCGCTGATCGACCGGCTGGCGGCGATCAACGGGCTGAACCAGGAAGCCGTTATGAATCAAGACGCTGTGGCTTATGTGCGCACCAATCTGGAATTTCACCGCACGCTGTATCTGCGCGCCCAAACGCCAGCGATGTTGGCGATATGCGAGACGGTCTGGCTGCAGCTGGGGCCGACAATGCGGGCGCTGTATCAAAAATTACGCCGCCGGGAAGTGCCGCAGCATCACCGGATGATCCTGTCGGCGCTGCGGGCGGGGGATGAGCCGGGGTTGCGGTTGGCGGTGCGCACGGATGTCACGCAGGGGCTGCGGCATCTGGCAAGCTAGGGGGCTGCCGCCCCCAAGCTGAATGCCAAGGGCATTCAGCCCCCCGCGAGTATTTATCCCGAGATGAAATCAGGCGTGGATTGCACCGTCGCCACAGGCAAGGGCGGCTTCGCGCACCGCCTCGCTATAGGTGGGATGGGCGTGGCAGGTGAGCGCAAGATCTTGAGCGCTTGCGCCAAACTCCATCGCCACGCAGACCTCATGGATCAGATCCCCAGCGCCGGGGCCGATGATATGCGCGCCAAGGATACGGTCGCTGGTGGCGTCGGCCAGGATTTTCACGAAACCTTCGGCTTGAAACACCGCCTTGGCGCGGGCGTTGCCCATGAAGGGGAATTTGCCCACCTTGTAGGCGCGGCCCTGTTCCTTCAACTGCTCTTCGGTTGCGCCCACTGAGGCCACCTCAGGGGTGGTATAGACCACTCCGGGGATGACCGAGTAATTCACATGCCCGGCTTTGCCCGCCATGATCTCGGCCAGCGCCATGCCTTCGTCTTCGGCCTTATGGGCCAGCATCGGGCCGATGATCGCATCGCCAATGGCGTATAGGCCCTTGATATTGGTGGCATAATGCGCATCGGTCTTGATCTGGCCGCGCGGCAGCATCTCGACCCCCAAGGCCTCAAGCCCGAGTCCTGTGACATAGGGTCTGCGGCCGGTGGCGACGAGGACGACTTCCGATTGCAGGGTGTCTTGCTTGTCGTTTTTGCGCAGTTTGTAACTGGTGTGGGCCACATCATTCTTCACTTCGACGCCCTGAACGGCGGCGCCCATGATGAACTTAAGCCCTTGTTTTGCGAGGATTCGTTGGAAGGATTTGGCCACTTCGGCGTCCATGCCGGGGGTGATGGCGTCAAGGTATTCC
>CBDUEF010000485.1:0-2251 GCA_965366095.1 uncultured Cypionkella sp.
GCACTTGATGTGTCGATCCGCGCGCAGATCATCAATCTGTTGCTTGATTTAAAAAATGACCTCGGCATCGCGCTTTTGCTGATTTCGCATGATCTGGGCGTGGTCGAGCATATGAGCGACCGGATTGCCGTGATGTATCTGGGGCGGATTGTTGAAGTCGGCGGCTGGCGGCAGATTTTCACCACACCGGCGCATCCGTATACCCGCGCGCTGATCTCGGCGATTCCTGACCCCGCACATCGCGGCAAACCGCCGTTGCGTATGACCGGCGAAGTGCCAAGCGCCCTTGCCCCGCCGCCCGGCTGTCCGTTCCATCCGCGTTGCACCTTTGCCCTGCCCGAATGCAAAACCGGCGAGCGCCCCAAATTCAGCCAAGTTGGCCCAGATCATCAGGCCCGCTGTCATCTGTTGGAAAAGACCGAACTATGCGCGACACCATAGCCCAGCCCGCCACCATCGGCGCAGACCTAACAATAACGGTGCGCGCGGGTGGTGACCCCAGCGCGCCGCATCTTGGCCATCTCAGCATCGGGGATTGGACAACCCCCTGCGTCGTCGGGCGGTCTGGCATCGTCTCGCCGGCGTTTAAACGCGAAGGTGACGGCGCCACGCCATCGGGGCGCTTTGCCCTGCGCTATGGCTTTTACGAACCGGGTGCCTTTGGCGATGATGTGATGTCCGCGCTGGCGTTTCCGTTCAAACCCAAGCCCGCCGATTACGACTGGATCGAAGACCCAAGCAGCGACGATTACAACCGCATGCGTGCGCACGGCCATAACGAGTCGGGGCCATCGCGCGAGGCTAACCTGTTCGATCTGTTCGTGCCTTTGGGCTGGAACGATGCGGTTCCTTTGCGTGCGGGCGGTAGCGCGATCTTTTTGCATGCCGCCCGACCCGAGATGACAGGAACCGCAGGTTGTGTCGCGGTGCCGCACAAATCGCTGATGGATCTAGCGCAGCGCCTGCGACCGGGCATGATCATCGACATCGCCGCGCATGATGCGACAACGGAGGCGACACCGCCACAAGACACTATCGAAACCCACAGCTTCATCGGCCTGCAATCGGGGCCGCGTGTCATCATCACCGGCGCCGTGCATGGCAATGAACCCTGCGGCCCGCTTGCGATCAACCGCATGATCGCAGATTTGCGTGCGGGGCGGCAACGTATCTTGCGCGGCTCGGTCACCTTTGTGCCCGTGGTCAATACTTTGGCCTATCGCAACAACACCCGCGAAGGCGTGCGCAACCTGAACCGCGCGCTGCGCGAATACCCCATCCCTGCGAACCATGAGGATCAAACAGCAAATGTCCTCTGCCCACTGCTGCGCGCCCATGATGTGTTGATCGACCTGCATTCTTTCTTGGCCGAAGGCCCCGCCTTTGCCTTGATCGGCCCTGACAATAACAGCGGCGATCTGGAGCCGTTTGATAAAGGCGAGACTGAAATGGCGCTTGCCATGGCATTGGAATTACCTTTGGTCATGCATGGTTGGATGCCTGCGCATCGGCATGCATTGATGCAGCGCAATGCGGCGGGCGAGATCGGTCACGCCGTCGGCACCTCGGAGTATATGCGGTTTGCCCGTGGGGCCGCGATCACAGTGGAATGTGGCCGCCATACCGACGCAAGCTCCGTTGACGTCGCCTATCAAGTGATCACGCGTGGCTTGGCGCATCTGGGCATACTGGCCGCGCCTGCATTCGTTAAGGAAAGACAAAAACCCGAGATCTGGGAGATCAATTGCGCGATCTTTGCCGACAGTTCAGACGATAGGTTGGTGCGCCGTTTTCAAACAGGAGAGCGCGTAAAGCGGGGTGAGCAGATCGGTCTGCGCACAGATAATACACCAATCACAGCCCCAGACGACGGCGCGATCATCTTTGACAGTGGACAGGTTGAAGCTGGGCGAGAGCTATGCTTTTTCTGCGTGCCAAGCGAAAGACACTGATCCGGATGGCCCTTGGCCTTTCGCAAGTGCAAAAGTTACAGGGAGTTTTGGTCGGAAACATTGGTTGCGGGAGCTCGACTTGGACACTATTTCGCAAAAATGACTAATGTGAGGATCGCCCGATGAATAGGGAGGCTACCACGTCTTGATCTCAAAAGTCTTCTGGACGGAAGTCGAGGCAGAAAACACCGAAATCCATTTGGTTGCAAGGAAAAGGTTTTCATAGATAGTCGCCTATGTCGTAGGCAGACTGTAGCGAAAAATTTGCCAAAATAACTCGAAGGGCTAAGAGCCAGCTC
>CBDUEF010000486.1:0-2248 GCA_965366095.1 uncultured Cypionkella sp.
ATCCTTGGCTACGCGATGATCATCGGATTCATCGATAATTATGTGCGGTTTATTGCCGAAGAGGCCGGGCTCTGGCAGTTTCATGCCACCCGAATGGTGATGGCGGTTGGGGTGCTGGCGATGCTGGCGGTGCCTTTGGGGCTGAGGTTGCGGCCGATCAATCGGCGGGCAGTTTTGGCGCGTTCGGTTCTTCATGCGACAGCAATGTTGATCTATTTCGGGGCCTTGGCGTTTTTGCCGGTTGCGATAGTCGCCGCGGGGCAATTCACCGCCCCGATGTTCGTCCTGCTGATTTCGGCGCTGATCTATGGCGAGAAGATCGGCCCCGTCAGGATTGTGGCCGTGTTGTTGGGCTTTGCAGGGGTGATCTTGTTGCTTGGCCCCGAAGCCATGCGGGGGGCCTCGTTGCCCGCTCTGCTGCCGGTTTTGACCGGGGCGCTCTATGCGATGAGCAATGTGGCCACGCGCAAATGGTGCGCAGGAGAAAGTGCCGAAACCTTGGTGGGCGGGTTTTTCCTTGCGCTGGGGGTGATTGGGGTGATTGGCATGCTGGCGCTGTGGTGGTTTCCGATGGATGTTCCGGCGGGGGTAAAAGGGTTCTTGCAACGCGGGCCGATTTGGCCGTCGGGACAGTTCTATTTCTGGACCTTTGTGCAGGCCGCCGGATCGTTGCTGGCGGTTGGCATGATGGTGCGGGCCTATCAACTGGCCGATGCAACCCGGGTTTCTGTCTTTGAATACATGATCTTGCCAGCTGCCGCGTTTTGGGGATGGCTGATCTGGGGTCAAGTATTGACTGTCACGGCTTTGGTCGGGATGGGGATGATCATTGGGGCGGGTTTGATCATTGCGTTTGGCACTCGAGCCAAAGCTTAGGCCCCCATTGCCTCACGCCAGTGCCGCCGACACAGGGAAACATAGGTCTCGTTGCCGCCGATCTGCACTTGCTCGCCGTCTTGCAACGCCCGGCCATCCGGGCCGCGCCGGATCACCATGGTGGCTTTTTTCCCGCAATGGCAGATGGTGCGAACCTCACGCATCTCATCTGCCCAAGCCAGCAAAGCCGCAGAGCCGGGAAAAAGATTGCCTTGAAAATCAACACGAAGGCCATAACACATCACCGGAACGCCCAGATCATCCACGGCGCGGGCCAATTGCCAGACCTGTGCTTTGGTCAGAAACTGGCTTTCGTCGATAAACACGCAGGCCACTTTGCCGGTTGCAAAGCGCGCTTGCAGTTTTTCGAACAGATCTTCATCGGGGGCGAAGGTATCTGCGGGTTCACCGATCCCGATCCGGCTGGCAATGCGGGCTTCTCCGGCGCGTCGATCAAATTGGGCCGTGATCAGATAGGTCATCATCCCACCTTCGCGGTAGTTATGCGACGCCTGCAACAACAGGGTCGATTTGCCCGCGTTCATGGTCGAGTAGTTAAAGTATAGCTTGGCCATATCGACGAATTAGCCGAAGCCCAGGGGCCAAGGCAAGGGCGGAAATGCAAGAGCCTTTGCGGCAAGATACGGGGGTGGGGGCACGCCGAAAACCTGTCAAAACTATTTATTGGCAAGGGTTTACCCCTTGCAGCACCGATGAAACTGACGGGCCCGCCGCACGGATTGGACATGTAATTCCAAACCCTTGCGGGGAAATGCACGGCGGACCCCCACCCGAACCAGCGCTGGGGACGCTGGCACTCACTACAGTTCCGAAACGTTCGGAACGCCTTTATGAATGACAAAGTCTTGCAACCGGATTAATGGGAAAAGCGTATATGATTTCCCCGGTTATCGGGATGGACTTGGAAGGCTGGCTATGAGTATCGGATCTTATCTCAAGAAACACAGTGAAGCATTGGTCAAAGACGTGGGGATCGAGGCAGCTTGTGAGTTGACGGGCAAGTCCAAGGCCACTTTAGGCCGCTATTATTCGGATTCAGACGAGCATGATGATCGGTTCATGCCGGTGGATGTGGTGGCGCAGCTTGAGGCGGCCTCACGGTTTCCACATGTAACTGCGGCGCTGGCTGATCTTCGTGGGATCACGATGAGCTATAACCCTGACAAGCGCAATGCGGCGAAAACCGGCGTCAATCAGGATGTTGTGGCCTTGGCGCAGCGGTTTGCCATGCTGATGTCCGAGTATAATATGGCGATTGGTGATGGGGTGATTTCAATCAACGAGGCCAAGCGGTTGCTGCGAGAAACCCTTGCGATTCAACAGGTTCTGCTGGATATGAAGCTGAACCTTG
>CBDUEF010000487.1:0-2226 GCA_965366095.1 uncultured Cypionkella sp.
GCTCAAACACATCGGCACCAAGCATAAGGTTGATTTGAAAAAAATCCCCAAGTTCAATGAAAGTGAAGGGCATGGCCCAAAACGCTTGCATCCGGTGGAGGATTATTTCGACGATTTGTCAAAGCATCTGATGTGGGAAATCTACAAGCGTGATTTCCAGTTGTTCAAATATGATTTCGACAATCCAGCCAATAAGATGCCGCTGGCCGAGGTTGATCTGGCAGAGATTCACGCCAAGCTGGGGGATTGATCTGATAGTATCCCGGCACGCCGGGATGTTTCGGTCCTCGGCTGCAGCGCTTGCGCGCTTTGCCTCAGGAAAGCGGTTCTCATTCTGGTGAATGAAAACCGCTTGGGGGCGCTGCCCCCGCCCCGCTGGGGCTCCCCCGGGATATTTGGGCGATGAGGATGGGCTTAGGGTTCGACTTTGAGCACGATCTTTCCGACATGGCCGGAACTTTCCAAGCGCCAATGGGCGGCGGGGGCCTGATCGAGGGGATATTCACTGTCGATCACCACGCGAAAGGCGCCGCGCGCGATCATGGGCCAGATGTTGTGATGAACCGCCTTGGCGATTGTGGCTTTGGCCTGATCCGATTGCGGGCGCAGGGTTGATCCGGTGATGGTCAGGCGGCGCATCATCACTTCGGCGAAGTTCAACTCTACCTTCGGGCCTTGCAGGAAGGCGATGTGGACAAGGCGGCCGTCATCCGCCAACGCTTTGATATTCTTGGGCAGATACGGCCCGCCGACCATATCAAGGATCAGGTTTGCCCCGCCCAATTTCTGCATTTCGGCCAGAAAATCCTCGGTCCGGTAATTGAAGCAGCGTTCGGCGCCCAAAGCCTCGACAGCACGGCATTTCTCATCGGTGCCGGCGGTGGCGAAGACGCGCGCGCCCAAGGCGGCGGCGATCTGCACCGCCGTCACCCCGATGCCGGACGAGCCGCCATGCACCAAGAACCGCTCACCGGCTTGCAGGCCGCCGCGCATCACCACATTTGACCAGACGGTGAAGCAGGTTTCCGGCAGGCAGGCCGCTTCGCGCAGGCTTAGGCCATCGGGGATCGGCAGCGCATGTTCCGCGTGGCAGGTGGCGTATTCGGCATAGCCGCCTCCGGGCAGCAAGGCGCAGACCCTGTCACCGATCTGCCACTTTTGCACGCCTGGCCCCATCGCCACCACGGTGCCCGAGCCCTCAAGCCCCGGCAGGGGGGAGGCAGAGGGCGGCGGCGCATAATTTCCCGCCCTTTGCAGCGCATCGGGGCGATTGACGCCAACATAGGCCAGCCGGATCACGATTTGCCCATGTCCGGGCACCGGCACCGGCACAGAGACCGGCTTTAACACATCCGGCCCGCCGGGGGCCGAGATTTCCATCGCCAGCATCGAATCGGAAAGCGTCATTTTGGGGCCTTTCATTTGCTGCGTCCGGGCAGATCATCCAGCGGTTTTGGCGCGGAAATCCTTTCCAAAATCTTCATGGGGCCAGCCATCAGCGCCTTTCCCAACGGGTTTTCGCGGACTGCCGCCTTGGCCTTTTCGATCTGCATCACGTTTTCGATCCGCCGGTTCAGAAATTCCCAGGTGTCGGCGTTACCGTCCGAGTGATCGCCCAGCCAGAACAGCACTGTGGCCCCGTAAACCGCCGAAAGCGTTGCGCGTTTGCTATACCAGTTCACATCCGTGCTGCTGTCGCCAAGGGCACGCCAGATCGCATCCGCCGTGGCCCAGATCAGCCCCGCGCCCTCAAGGCCATGTTGGGGCAGGCTGAACAGCGCAGAGCCGCGCCGCACCAATTCCTTATCCGCCGCCTCAAGCCGCAACCGCACCGCCAGCGCCACCCGCTCGCGGTAGCGCAACCCGCCGTTATGCGCGGCCATTGCCTCACTCATCGCAGTGTCGCCCGCCCGATGATAGGCAATCGCCAGATCAACCCCACCGCGCGGATAGAGTGCGCGGCCAAGCGCCGGGGCCACGCCCGAATCGGCTATGGCGGCTGAAAGCGTTGCCTCAGACCAGCCATCAAAGGCCACATGGGCCAAAGCGGCCTGTAAAATCCGCTGTTTCGCGTGCTCTGTGCTGTTTTCGGTATCCATGGCCCCGCCTTTCAAGCCCCAGAGTAGACAAAGCCCGCAGCTTTTGCTATCCGCCACGAGCCTGCACATTCAGTGCAACTCTAACTTAGGAAGGTGGTGACAACCACATGCAGGTCAGCGTCCGCGA
>CBDUEF010000488.1:0-2222 GCA_965366095.1 uncultured Cypionkella sp.
GCATGTCGATGAACAAGGATTGCTGCTGGCCGTAGTATTCAGGGTCGCAGGTGGCGAATTCGCGGCTCCAGTCGATGGAAAAGCCCAAGGGCTTCATCTGCGCCTTCATCTCGGCGATATTGCCTTTGGTGTAGGCGGCGGGATGCACGCCGGTGGCCATTGCGGCATTTTCGGCGGGCATGCCGAAAGCGTCCCATCCCATTGGGTGCAAGACGCTATAGCCTTGGGCGGCCTTGGTGCGCGCCACCACATCGCCCATCGTATAGTTGCGGACATGGCCCATGTGGATGCGGCCCGATGGATAGGGGAACATCTCAAGCACGTAATATTTCGGCTTGGCCGGATCGTGGCGCGCCTTGAACACTTCGGCCTTATCCCAGGCCTCTTGCCAGTTTTGTTCGATCAGCTTGGGTTCATAACGCGACATATTGGGCCTCTGGATAGCATATTGGCGGAATTACACTGTGGGCGCGGCAGGGTCCAGTGCGAGTTGGATGTGCAAAAGGCGGGGGAGGCCCCCGCCTTTCATAACCCTGTCAACAGGTTCAAAGCTTGCTGTCTTGGATCCGCAACTGCCGCGCGCGGGTCAGGATCGCGTCTTCGATGGCGCGGATGGTCTCAGGTGCAACTGCCCCGCCGCCGCGCGCCTGCATGGCCACCTTGAGCGAGCGGGCATCAAGGGCGGGGTCCTGAATATAGATCGTGGCGCGATAGGCGCGGCCACCGCCTGGCGGGTTGCCGTATCCGGTAACAATCACGCCGGTGAAGGGATCAACCGATTCGATGGGCAGGAAGTTCAACACGTCCAGACTTGCCGCCCAGATATACTTGTTGACCTCGACGGTCTTGTTTGGGTCTGCCGAGTTGCTGAACAAACCCCAGATCGTCGATCTGGGCTTATCGGCCCCCGACGCTTTGTCGAGCGCGGCGCGCTGGGCATCGGCTCGCGACTTGCTGTCCAATTGGGTTTCGCTTGGCATTGCGGCCCCGCGCTTGCGGAACAGGCCAGAGTCACCACTGGAAATCCCTCCGCAGGCGGCGAGCGTCAAGGCAAGGCCGACAGCGGCGGCAATTCGTGATAGGCGATAAAGGTGCATCCGGCCCCCCAAAGGTTCCTTTGCGCCTGTCTAGCCGAGCGTGGGGGCAGTGCCAAGGCTTTTCAGGTGGCAAGCGCGCGGCGAGTCTACATGAGCGCGACGCTGGTGAAACGGTCGGGCCAGGCTTTGACAGGCCGTTTGCGTTGCTGCAAGCGGCGCAGATCGCGGAAATAACAGTTCGACACCGTTTCCAAGGCGGCAACTGTGGCAAGACTGCACCGCTTTGGCTGTCAAACGTCACGGGGTTGCCGTTGATGATTGCAATCGACGCTCCAAACGCTGAAACAAGGGCATACCCAGTTCGGAACCCCCTGAGTTGGGCCGCTCATTTCTAGATACAACGAGGGAAACTATGAAAAAGATTCTTCTTGCTACCACCATGCTGGCCGCTTCGGCTGGCTTCGCTTCTGCTGAAGTTGCTCTGTCGGGCACAGCATACATGGGCATGATCAATGATTTCGGTCCTGGCGATAACACGATTTTTGTCAGCCAGGCTCGCGTCAAGTTCACCATGTCGGGCGAAACCGATGGCGGCCTTCAGTTCGGCGCTTCGTTCCGTGCTGCCAACGCCCGCACCGGCGCTGGACTTTCCGCGAACAACGGGACCGCCGGTTCGGTCTACATCTCGGGCGCTTTCGGCAAGTTGTCGATGGGCGACGTTGATGGCGCTGCCGTTTCGTCTGTTGGCCAAGTGTCCTACGTTGGTTTGACCAGCTTGGGTTCGTTGAACGAACTCTGGCATATCGGCACCGGCGGCGGTTCCGTTACGACTAGCGCAACCACGGCCACCTCTGACGATCCGTCGCTGCTCTATGAGTATAGCGCTGGAGACGTGTCGGTCTATGTGTCGGCAACCAATCCTTCGGGTTCGTTGAATGCCTATGGCGTCGGTGTGAAGTATGCCATGGGTAACTACTCGGTCGGTTTGGCGTATGAGCAAGGCGATCTGCCTGTTGGCCCGAGCGTCAGCCAAGTCACTTTGGGCGGTTCGGCAGTCTTCGGTGCCGCAACTATCCATGCAGGTATCGTGCAAACCGACTTCGGTGGAGCTTCCACTACAGCAACTGACTTCGCTCTGTCGGTTGACTATGCTGTCAATGCCGCAACCGTCACTGCATTCTACAC
>CBDUEF010000489.1:0-2215 GCA_965366095.1 uncultured Cypionkella sp.
CATTGCCCCCGCGCTGATCATCATCTTTTTCCTGCAACGGTATCTCGTCGGCGGTCTGACCGCCGGTGCGGTGAAATAATCAACAACCAAATGGGAGATAAGAACGTGACAACCCTGTTTCGCAAAAGCCTGATCGGTGCGGCGCTTGCCTGCTCGACGGCGCTGCCGGCACTGGCTGAAGATATCAGCTGGATCTATTGCGGCGACAAGATCGACCCGGTGCATGAGAAATACATCAAGGAATGGGAAGCCAAGAACGAAGGCTGGACCGTAACCCCCGAGGTTGTCGGTTGGGATCAGTGTCAGGACAAGGCGACCACGCTGGCCGCTGCAGGATCGCCCGCCGCGATGGCCTATGTCGGCTCGCGCACGCTGAAGGAATTCGCCAAGAATGATCTGATCATTCCCGTCCCGATGACCGACGAAGAAAAGGCGGCCTATTATCCGCATATCGTCTCTACCGTGACCTTTAACGATACCCAGTGGGGCGTGCCGGTCGCCTTCTCGACCAAGGCGTTCTATTGGAACAAAGACCTGTTCACCGCCGCTGGACTTGACCCGGAAAAGCCGCCAACCACCTGGGCCGAAACCATCGCCGACGCCAAGGCGATCAAGGAAAAGACTGGCATCGCCGGCTACGGCCTGCCCGCCAAGTCTTTTGACAACACGATGCACCAGTTCCTGCATTGGGTTTACACCAACAACGGCTCTGTGATCGACGACGCGGGCAACATCACGCTGGACAGCCCGCAAAACCTTGCTGCGCTGCAGGCCTACAAGGACATCACGCCCTATTCGGTCGAGGGTGCCACGGCTTACGAGCAGAACGAAATCCGCGCGATCTTCCTTGATGGCAAAGCGGGCATGATCCAGGCGTCGGTTGGTGCTGCCAACATGCTCAAGGACACCAAGATCAACTGGGGCGTCACCAACCTGCCGGTTGGCCCGGATGCCAAGGGCCCCGGCACTTTGCTGATCACCGACAGCCTTGCCATCTTCAAAGGCTCAGGCGTCGAGGAAAAGGCCGCCGAGTTTGCCAAATACATCACCTCTCCCGAAGTCCAGGAGGCTTATGAGGGCGGCGGTCTGGCAGGCCTGACCCCGCTGCGTCCCGGCCCGGCTGTGGATGCGATGCTGGCGGCCAACCCCTATTGGAAGCCCTTCATCGACGGCATCGCCTTTGGCGGCGCCGAGCCTTTGCTGACCGATTACAAAGGTCTGCAAAACGTGATGATCGAGATGGTGCAATCGGTTGTGACTGGTGCGGCCGAACCGCAAGCGGCGCTGACCAAGGCAGCCGCTGCTCTCGAAGAGTACAAGTAAGCCTTTGTCAGGGGCGAGCCCGTCTCGCCCCTGACGCCCTGAACCCGGAGGAGATCGTCGTTGGGCCAGCTTTCCCTGAAAAACGTAGTCAAGACTTTTGGCGAATTCCAAGTCGTCAAAGGCGTCTCGCTTGATGTGAGCGAGGGGGAGTTCGTGGTCTTTGTCGGTCCTTCTGGATGCGGGAAATCCACGCTGTTGCGGATGATCGCCGGGCTGGAACACACCAGCGGCGGCGATATCGTGATTGACGGCAAGCGGGTGAACGACCTGCCCCCCGTCAAGCGCGGCATTGCGATGGTTTTCCAAAGCTATGCGCTTTACCCGCATATGTCGGTTTTTGAGAATATCGCCTTTCCGCTGCGGGTGGAAAAAGCGCCCGAAGATGTGATCCGCAAGAAAGTGAACGCCGCCGCCGCGATCTTGCATCTGGAAGAGCGGCTGTCACAGCGTCCGGGCCAGCTTTCGGGCGGCCAAAGGCAGCGCGTGGCGATTGGCCGGGCCATCGTGCGCGAGCCCGAGATTTTCCTCTTTGACGAGCCGCTGTCGAACCTTGACGCCGCCCTGCGCGCCGACATGAGGATTGAATTGACCCGCCTGCACAAGCAGTTGGGTGCCACGATGATCTATGTGACGCATGATCAGATCGAGGCGATGACAATGGCCGACCGCATCGTGGTGCTGCACGGCGGCGACATCGCCCAAGTCGGCGCGCCGCTGGAACTTTATCACAAGCCGCAGAATACCTTTGTTGCGGGCTTTATCGGCAACCCCCGAATGAACATGCTGCCGGCGCGCTGCACAGGTGTTTCACCTGCTGGCGTGCAAGTTGAATGTCATGGCCAGACCGCGACTCTGGCTGTGGCCCCGCGCGCCGGGATCGAGGGAAGAGAGG
>CBDUEF010000490.1:0-2205 GCA_965366095.1 uncultured Cypionkella sp.
GGTGACCGCAAAGCGATCATCGCGGGCGCATTGCTTTATGCGGCGGGACTGGTGCTGTCGAGCCTGTCCACCACGCCGGGCCAGCATCAGTTTTATGAAATCCTTGTTGGCTTTGGCATCGCCGGAACCGGCTTTGGCGTGATCCTGGCCATAGTTGGCCGCGCCGCCAGCGCCGAAAACCGCAGCCTCGCCCTCGGGATCGCCACCGCCGCTGGATCGGCGGGCCAAGTGGTGGGCGCACCCCTCGCGGAAATCTTGCTGCAATCCTACCCATGGCAAACCGTTTTCGTGATCTTTGCCGCCATCATCCTGTGCAGCCTGTTCGCATTGCCCTTCATCCGCTCGCCAACGGTCGCCACCAAACAAGAGCTGCAAGAATCCCTCGGCACGGTCCTGACCCGCGCTTTCAAAGATCCGTCCTATATCATGATTTTCTTGGGCTTCTTTTCCTGCGGCTATCAACTTGCCTTTATCACCGCCCATTTCCCTGCGTTCATCTCGGAAAAATGCTCGGCCATTGATCCGGGCGGCATGTTGGCTGCGATTGGCATCTCCAGCACCTCTGCTTTGGGGGCCATCTCAATTTCAATCATCGGATTGGCCAATATTGCAGGCTCGATCACCGCGGGCTGGCTGGGCAAGCGCTATCCCAAGAAATACCTGCTGGCGGGCATCTACACCCTGCGCACGATCTTTGCCGCCGCCTTTATCCTGTCGGATATGACACCCACCACGGTGCTGCTGTTTTCGCTGGGCATGGGAAGCCTTTGGCTTGCCACTGTGCCGCTGACTTCGGGGCTGGTCGCGCATATCTACGGGTTGCGCTATATGGGCACGCTTTACGGTTTTGTGTTCCTGTCGCATCAATTGGGCAGCTTTCTTGGGGTTTGGCTTGGCGGTGCGATGTATGATCTGACCGGCGGCTATACGGCCGTCTGGTGGATTGGTGTGGGCATCGGGGCTTTCTCGGCCTTGGTGCATCTGCCGATCCGCGAACAGCCATTACAGGCGCAAGCGACCTGATCTGTCGCAAACGGCGATGACAGCGCAGCCCGCCTGCGCCTAGCCTTCGCCTATGGCACGCACAAGAACCCGCACCACCCGCGCGGTGGATTATTGGAACCTTTCCCATCCCTTCACCCCGCAAGCGGTGTTTTCCGAGGATGCCATCGCCCGCCTGCATGACGCAGCCCTTGGCGTGCTCGAGCGTGACGGCATCCAGATTAACCTGCCCGAGGCCCGTGATATCTTCGCCAAAGCCGGTGCGACGGTGCGCGACATGATGGTCTATATCGGCCGCGATATCGTGACTGAGGCCCTGCGCACCGCGCCACAAAGCTGGCGGATGCGCGCGGCCAACCCCGCGCATGAGCGCAGCTACGCCCCCGGACAGCTTATGTTCGGTCCCGGCTCGGGCTGCCCCAATGTCACCGATCTGCAACGCGGCCGCCGCCCCGGCACATTGCGCGATTATCGCGAAACCGTCGCTTTGCAGCAAAGTTTCGAGGTCATTCACTTCATGGGCCTTTGCGCCGAGCCACAAGACGTCCCCCTGCCCTTGCGTCACTATGAGATGATGGGCGCGCAACTGACCCAAGCCGACAAACCGATGTTCATCTTTGCCCGTGGTCGCGGCCAAATCTCCCAATCGTTTGAGATGATCCAAACCGGCCTCAACCTTACAGAAGACGATTGGTCCACCGGGACCTGGGCCTACACGGTGATCAACTCCAACTCACCACGCCAGTTCGATGTTCCGATGGCCCAAGGCATCATTGATTTCGCCCGCGCCGGCCAAGCCCTGATCATCACGCCGTTCTGCCTCGCGGGTGCGATGGCGCCAGTGACCGTTGCAGGTGCCCTGGTGTTGCAACATGCCGAGGCTCTGGCCGGGATAACCCTTGCCCAGATCACCCGACCCGGCGCGCCCGCCAGTTACGGCGGCTTTTCCTCGAATGTGGATATGAAATCAGGCGCACCTGCCTTTGGCACGCCCGAGCATCTGAAAATGCAGATCGGTTCGGGGCAACTCGCCCGCCACATCGGCCTGCCGTGGCGGTCGGCTTCGGGTGCCGCTTCCAACACGCCCGACATGCAGTCAGCCCAGGAAACCACCATGGCGATCTGGGGCGCGCTGATGGGCAATGCAACGATGGTCCTGCACGCTGCGGGCTGGCTCGAAGGCGGCCTCACTTTCGGCTATGA
>CBDUEF010000491.1:0-2204 GCA_965366095.1 uncultured Cypionkella sp.
CCAGAGGAACAGCAAGCTAGACCCAAAAAGCCAGACCATGGCATACATGATCGGTAGGCCCATGAGTTTGGGCGGCCTCAGAAGACCAATGAAGACGCGGGACTGTTCAGCCATGGGTTTTGCTCAGGTCGTCCAGATGGCGGCGACAATGGTGGGTGCCGCAGCAATGCCGGCGATGGCCACCACCACCCACAGCGCTTGGCGGAAATCGAGGATGCCAAAGAGCCAGGAGAGAAACACACCGATCAGCGCCAGTGTGCCGATCACGATGCCCAAGGGACCGGTGATCGCATCGACGATGCCCTGCAGCAGGGTTTGCACCGGTGAAAGGTCGATGCTCTGCGCAAGCGCAGGCCCCGCCAGCACGATAAGCGCCATCGCGCCAAGTGCTGCAAAAGTAGGTTTGGACGTCACGACAGGTCTCCTCTGAGCCGCTGGAACACGGCTGTCACACGGGCCACATGGCCTTGGGTTTCTCTAAAAGGGGGAATGCCGCCGTGGCGGGTCACCGCTTCGGGGCCGGCATTGTAGGCTGCAAGCGCGAGCGCCGGATCGCCAAACTGCTCAAGCACCATCAGAAGGTAACGGGCGGAACCGTCGAGGTTCTCCGCCATGTCATGCGGATCGACGCCAAGATCGCGCGCCGTCTCGGGCATGAGTTGGCCAAGCCCGATAGCCCCGACAGGGCTGAGCGCGCTTGGGTCATAGGCGCTCTCGACCTCGATGTTGGCGCGGTAGAACAGCGCCCAATCGGTCACGGAGAGCCCTGCGCGGCGCAAGGCGCTGTGGCCTGCATAGCGCAAGGCGGTGGCCTCGATTGCATTGAGGACTTCCGGGGAGGCGCGGACAGCGCGCGGAGACGCCAAGGCTGCCTCGACCGGAGCTTCGGGGGGGTCCGGTTCAGCGAAGAGAAAGAGACGATCCGTCTGGGTATTATCGTCACCTGCAAACGAGCGAAGGGTGCTCTGTTCGGCGGTGACGGAGATCAGTCGGCCATCCGGCCCAACCGAGAAGATGAAACCGTCAGCAAAGGCCAAGGGGGCGGAACATACGCCGATGCCCAGTGAAGCGACGAGCGCGAGCGCGCGGTCAGTCGTCCTTGACCAGAACCGGGCCGGTCCGCGGCTCGGGCGTGCGCCCCGGTGCGGCGTGTCGTTCACGCCCACCCTCTTCGAGCGGTATACTGGTCGTTTTGCAGCCCATGTCAGCCAGGAAGCTGACAAGGCCAACGATGGTCTTGAAATCGCGCAGCTTGAGGACGCTGCGGCTGGTGACGAGCATCTTGTCGTCACGCCCGTCAGGCGCCACGGCCCGGACGACCCAAGTGCCGTACCAGCTGTTGTGGCGCTTTTCGGCCGCTTCCTTGCAAACCACCTCGATGAGGTAGCCGTCAGCAAGGAGGCCGCGCAATCCGTCTTCTGTAACCACATTCGGAGCTTCTTCTATCATGGCCATCCGCTTTAGGTCCTTTCCCTGCCTGAGGTGCAGTATCAGTCCCACGGAGTCGCAACACCGTGGGAGATACAAGACAACATTAACGATAGCAAGACAATAAAAACGACTTGACGAAACTCGCCTTGCTTCGATAACAGTGATACCTGACAACAGCGTGATCTTAAAGACGGCAAAGGAGTTTTGCCCTGCACATGACTTGTGCGCGCAACAGAGCCTTGCTGCTAATGATCTTCGCTGTTTTGGCGGCGGGTCGAGTGGATGCATGCACTCCGCCGGATCGGCCGTTCCTTCCCCAAGCCCGAGAAGACATGCAGATCTACTCGGATCTGATCCGGGAAGATTTCGAGGGCTATATCGCTCAGGTGCAGGATTATTTCCGCTGCATCGATGAAGAGCGCGCCCGGGCGTTTGTCGAGGCGCACGAGGTCACCGAGGACTATGTACGGTTCATTGACGCTCTTGAGTAAAGTGCCGCGAGAGCAGGTTGAACAGCCTGCGCTCGCTCGTGGAACTTGACCTGAAAATAGCCCCGGCACCCATATCCAACGTACTTTGCCGGGAGCTGCCGTCTGAGCGGTGCGTCGCAGAGGTAAGGCCTGACGTCTGCAGCAATGGAGTCTGACTGCGGCGGCGTTTGAAGCCGTCATGGCGCATTTGAGCCTACCAAACCACTGCGCGGCTCACGCCGTTGCCGTTAACCGATGCGTCCCATCGCCCTACGATGAAATCTCCTTGCTATCGTAAGTGTT
>CBDUEF010000492.1:0-2196 GCA_965366095.1 uncultured Cypionkella sp.
CTCTTTGAGCCAGCCTCCCTCGCGGTTTACACACAAACCGTGTTCGTCCAGCTGGTAGAGCAGCCAGTGGCCAAAATCCAGCACATCCAGAGCCTATTGATGGTGGTGAATGTTTACCTTCATCATCTCGTCTCGGAGACTTCCATGGCGACCGGCATGCGAATTATTCGCGCCAATTTGGTAGGCGCGAGCGACCCGGACATTCTGCGGGGTTCCGCGATCAAAGGTGCCACTCTTCCATCGAGACGATACGTCCAGCCGTGTTCTGCAATGTCAGCGGCCGACATATTGGAACGCCCCCACTGAAGTGGTCCACCTTTTGGGATATGATTATCCCGTTTTCAGGAGGACTAAACGATGGCTGGAAAGCGAGAGAAGCCCGAGGATATCGTGCTGAAGCTGCGGCAGGTTGAGGTTTTGCAGGGGCAAGGCCGGTCTGTTTCGGAAGCTGTGCGGCAGATTGGCGTGACTGTTCAGACGTATTATCGATGGCGCAAGGATTACGGTGGTATGAGCCGCGATCAACTCAAACGGCTGAAAGAGCTTGAGACCGAGAACGCGCGGCTCAAACGGGTCGTTGCGGATTTGTCTTTGGACAAGCTGATCCTGAGCGAGGCGGCACGGGGAAACTTCTAAGCCCTTCTCGCCGCCGGTTATGCATCGATCATGTGCGGCAGACCCTGTGTTTATCAGAGCGCCGGGTTTGCCGCACCCTCGGCCAACATCGTTCCACCCAGCGCAAAGTGCCACGCGGCTTGCCTGATGAGGAACGGCTGACCGAGGACATCATCGAGCTGACGAAAGCGTTCGGACGATATGGCTACCGCATGGTTACTGGCTTGCTGAACAACAGTGGCTGGCATGTGAACCATAAAAGAGTCGAACGCCGTCGAGATCCTTGAGCCCGTTGATCCGGCGCGCGGACTGGGCCTGCGGCGACTGGTCTTTGTCGGAAATCCCGCGGGCCGAATTCAGCATGCCGCGCACGAGGCTGCGGCCCATGTTCGCCCAATCCGGCCCCTTGGGGCTGTAGAGCCCGATCAGGGTGAAGATCTTGCGCCGGGCATACTGCCCCTCGGTGACGGTGAATTCGCCGTTCAGATAGACCGCACCGGTCGAGCCGCGCGTGGCGTAGCCGCCGGTCCAGCCCTGCGCGGCATCGTCGAAGCCGCCCGGCCGGATGTTCAGGCGCACCTTGGCCAGTGTGCCTTTCGGGATGAGGTTGGTGTTGCTCTGCGCGTCGTTGAAATCGTTCCAGGACCCCATGGGGTGCCTCCTTCTGTGATCAGGATTGCGGGTGTTCGGGCGTGGCTGCCTCGACGGGCGGCTGATAGGTCAGCCGTTCGATTGCCGGGGCGGCGGGCTTGCGGATCTTGGCCATCAGGCGGCCGAGGTGGGGTTCTTCGACCGGGCCGAGGCGGCCGGAGCGATCCTTGGCTGGAAAGCCCCACGGGTTGATCGTCTGGCAGACGAAGGCGCGGTAGGGATCGCCCCCTTCGGCCTTCAGCTCCGCCATGGTGATCACCTCATCGACGATCCCCGGCAGTTCCAGCCCGGTCTTCGATCCGTCGATCTGCGGCTGGAAGACCTTGCGATTGAAGTCGTCGAGCTTCTCGTCGAGGATGCCCACGAACCAGACGTTCTTGGCCCGCGTGTGCTGCAGATGCGTGAGCCAGGCGATCATTTCGCGGCCATGCAGCCCGTAGGCTCCGCGCACATCCGGCTTCCCAGTCTTTTCCGACAGCGCCTCGGGCTGGCCCTTGCACCATTGAAAGCAGAGCCGCCCGGCCACGGTGATCGAGTCGACGAAGATCGTCTCAATGCGGTCAAGGGCGGCGGGATCACCGAACTTCTGGCAGACGGCGGCGTGGTGCGCCGGGCTGTAGGGCTGCTCGTCGCGCAGGCTAGGGTTCGCCCCACCGATGAACACCGCGAAGTCCCGGCATTCTGCCCATGTGCGCGGCCGGATGCTGTCGCCCGGCCAGCCCTCGATGGCGAGATCGCCAGCTTCGAGATCCATGAACAGCGTGCGGGCTGGATCCAGCGTCCAGAGGAGGCTGGTCTTGCCAATGCCGGATTTCCCGAAGATGCAGCCCTTGATGCCGCGCGGTTCGGCCAGCCGCTGGTCAGCGGTGATGATTGGCAGGGTCACTGCGCACCCCCTTGCGGGAGGATCTCGACCTTCAGCGTGCCGGT
>CBDUEF010000493.1:0-2190 GCA_965366095.1 uncultured Cypionkella sp.
CCTCCGGCGACCGCGAGCCCGCCTAGCCCCACCAGAAAGGTGCGCCGCGTGCTCAAGTGCCCGCATCTGCGAATACGAAATCCGCGAGGGCCGCCTGAAGCACGGGCTCAAGGTAGGCGATCCCGGCATCGGTCTGGTTCTGAAGGACAAAGGTTATGGCGACCTTGATCAAGCCCCATGTTAACATGATTCTAATGATAGCGAAAAGTAGTAGGGCCTTGAACGAGACATCCCGAGTGGACGGGAATTTCGCGTCTGACATGGCGAAACCTTCAAAAAAGTCTGATTTTTGCTTTTTCAACCTTAGGCGCATTCTGGAAGCGCCTCGCTGATTTGGATCAGTCGAGAACCCGGTCTACTTGCATGCCAGTCATCAACGTTTGGGATCCCAAGAGGATCTGTCTTCGGCACACGGTTTTGATTTTAAGTGGCAGGTCCAGCGCGTGTTCTACTACTGACGCCACGCCGCCATTTGCGTCCTAGGGCGAGTAGTCACGAGGTCATTTAACCAGCCGATGTCCGAGGATGCTGCAGCCATTCATCCAGCTTGGACCAGCGCCTCCGCCCAGAGACATTTTTCACCGCGATCGCGACGGCCTTCTTCTGCCCGACCAGAACGACCAGCTTCTTGCCGCGGGTGACGCCGGTGTAAAGCAGGTTTCGCTGCAGCATGGTGAAGTGCTGGGTCATGACAGGGATGACCACGGCGGGGTATTCCGATCCTTGGCTTTTGTGAATCGTGGCGGCATAGGCTGGCACAAGAGTATCGAGTTCGCCGAACATGTATGTGACCAAGCGGCCGTCGAAGCTGACCGCCAGTTCGCCCTCGGCCAAGTCGAGGCTTTCAACATAGCCGATATCGCCGTTGTAGACCTCTTTGTCGTAGTCGTTCTCGATCTGCATCACCTTGTCACCGGGCGCGAAGGTCGAGCCGAACCGTTCGATCTTGTTGTCGCCGGAGGGGTTCAGCGCCGTCTGCAGTGCCACGTTCAGAGACCTTGCGCCGACACCGCCCCTGTTCATTGGGCAGAGCACCTGAATATCGCGGATCGGATCAAGGCCGAAGCGGCGCGGGATGCGCGATTTGACGAGGGTGATGATACGCTCGACGGCTTGTTCGGGCTCATCAGCCGCCACGAAGTAGAAATCCGTCTCTCCTTCAGGCTTAGCAAGATCGGGGATCTGTCCTTGGTTGATCCTGTGCGCGCTGGTGATGATCCGGCTTTGAGCAGCCTGGCGGAAAACCTCCGTCAAGCGCACCACCGGCACCGCGCCGGAGCCAATGATATCAGCCAGAACCTGACCCGGCCCGACCGAGGGCAACTGGTCGATGTCGCCCACGATCAGGATGGCGGCATGATCCGGAACTGCCTTCAGCAGGGATTGCATCAGCAACACATCGACCATGGAGCTCTCGTCGATGACCAGAAGATCGCAGTCGAGCGGGTTCTCCTCGCCCCGCTTGAAGCCGAAGGCCTTGGGATCGAATTCCAGAAGACGGTGGATCGTCTTGGCCTCCATGCCGGTGGCCTCGGTCATCCGTTTGGCGGCCCGGCCGGTCGGGGCGCAAAGCAGCAGCTTGACCGCCTTGGCTGCCAGAATGCGCAGGATGGAGTTCACGATCGTGGTCTTTCCGACGCCGGGACCGCCCGTGATGACGAGCGCCTTGGAACGCAGCGCCAAACGAATGGCCTCGGCCTGACTGGCCGCAAGGGTGAGGCCAGTTTTGCTCTCAATCCAAGGCAGCGCCTTGTCGGCGTCGATTTCCGGCCAGGGGAGGGGCCCTGCGATCAGTCGCCGCAATCGGTCGGCAATGCCTTGCTCCGCATGATAGAGCCCGGTCAGGAAGATGCAGGCTGTTCCGGCGACCGTATCCGCGGTGACCGTGGCTTCGGCCATCTCCAGCCCGATGGCCGTATCGATCAGGCTGTCCGGCACCTCGAGCAGTTTTATGGCGAGTGGGACCAGTTCCACCTTCGGCAACCCGCAATGGCCATTTCCCATTGCCTCGGTCAGCGCATAAGAAATGCCCGCACGAACGCGGATCATCGCGGTCTTTGCGATCCCGAGCTTTTCGGCTATGAGGTCGGCTGTCCGGAACCCAATCCCGCGTATATCGCGCGCCAAGCGGTACGGGTTCTCGCTCATCACCTGAATGGCATCCGTGCCATAGGTCTTGAAGATCCGAAC
>CBDUEF010000494.1:0-2181 GCA_965366095.1 uncultured Cypionkella sp.
ACCATAGGGCCTGCAACAGGTCAATGCGGTGACCCAGCGGCACCGCATCTTTCAGCGCTTTGGTAAAACGGATGGTGTCGGGGGCTTGCAGCTCTAGATCTTCGGCCCGTCCCCGCAAATCAGCGGCTTCGAGCGCGGTCAGGCCGTGGCGCTGCATCAGCACGCGGTCGATGCGTTCCACCTCTTCGGCGGAGTAAAGCCTGTCGGTGCGGGCAAGCCGGACCAGTAGCGCCGCCAGTGCAAGGCGGGCGTCGGGGTCGGGCAAGGGTTTGGGGGCGGGGGCCAGAAGGCCGCGAAGCAGATCTGCGAACATGGCGCGAAGTTATCGTCTTGCTTCAGCCTTGCCAAGGGCCCGCAATGTCAGGTTTTGGTGAGCTTTATGAACAGCGCGGCGATGGCTGCGGCCTCTTGTTCGATCCCGTAGGGCGGATTGATCACGAACATGCCCGAGCCTTGCATCCGGTGCCCCTCACGCACGGGGGGGAAGTGGACTTCGCTTCGCAGCGCATCGGGGAAATGCGAGGAGAGGGTTGCCAGCATCGGGGTATGGGGTGAGCCGGTCAGGATCGGATACCACAGGGCGATGATGCCGACATTCCATTTGCGGGCGATATTGGCCAGATGTTTGGGGATGGCGTCGTAATCGGCCTTCACCTCATAGGAGGGATCAATCAGCATCAGCCCCCGCCGCGGGGTGGGGGGCGTGAGGGCGAGGGCGAGGTCGAAGCCGTCGCGATGATAGATATGGGCGTCCCATGGGTTCAGGGCGTGGCGCAGGTGTTGGTGTTCCTGGGGGTGCAGCTCGGCCAGATGGATCGTGTCCTGGTCGCGCAAACTTAGGGCTGCGAGCAGGGGAGAGCCGGGATAGGCCATCGGGCCATAGCTGGCGCGGACTTCGTTCAGGCGGTTCAGGTAGGGGTGGCCGGGCGCAAAGAAGGGCTCGGCCAGCGCGATGCCTGCCGCTGCCTCGCCGGTTTTCAGCGCCTCATCCGCGCCCAGATCATAGATGCCGCGCCCGGCGTGGGTTTCGATATAGCTGAGGGGTTTGTCTTTTTGGATCAGGTAATCAAGGGTCCAGGCAAGCAGGGCGTGCTTGTGGACATCGGCGAGATTTCCGGCGTGAAAGAGGTGTTGATAGGAGAGCATGAGAAGGTTTTAGCATCTGGGGGTGGGGTGGTCTAGGGGGGTGATTTCGGGGTGTCGCACAGCGTGGCGGGGGTTTGGGTATGGAATATCAAGTGGTTAAGGGTGGGCGTTAACCGGATGGTAAGATTTGTCTTGCGGATTGGCAACCGGGCGAGACGGGGCAAATCCCGCCGGCGCAGCCCTTAACGGATGTGTCTTGCTGCCCGGATGGCCTTTAGTTGCGACGACATCCAACTCCAGACGTGCTTGCTTCCGCTTGCTTCCTGCTCGGGGGTGATATTGGTCATGCGCGCATAATTGTAGATTTCATTCGCGATGAATCCAGCAGGCGAGCTGAATCGAAGGGCGCTAAGGCCGCTGGACAGGGTTTCATCGCCCTCGTCGATCTTGCCATTGCGCACGGCCTTCACGCCCCAAGGGGTGCCGCCCATCCCGCCATGTGTGGTCAGAAATTTCATCGCCGACGCATCGACCCCGTTTTGCTTTTCGGTGCCACAATTGCTGAACGATCCGCGCGACTCGCCTGTTGGGTCACGCATGGCGTGGCGCGAAAAGCAGACGTTGCTGGGGATATAGGTTTTGTCGATCGTAAGCGAGCGATCGACCGCATCAAACAGGAACAACCCGTGGACATTGATCTTCTTGGCTTTCAGCAGATGGGCCGCCTGAATGACCGCAGCCCCACCCCGGCTGTAGCCCGCCAGAAACACCCGAGGCGTGCTTCTGACCGTGGCCCCCGCGACATAGTTTTCCACCGATTTGGCAGCCGTGCTGGCCAAAGCCCCTGTGCTGAGCCCATCGGTTCCCGGTCCGCGCAAGTAAGCGGATTTGTTGAACACGCCGGATTTGAAGATTTGGCGGACATAGCTGGTTGCAAAGGCAATGCCATATTCACCGTCGGAATAGGGACCGGTGCCATCCACACCGAAGAAAATATCGTAATTCATAAATGCCTCATCGGGTTATCAATGAGAGTATGAAAGAGTTGAATAGTGGTCTGTGTCAATCGGATATGTGGAAGGTGGGTTTTAGGGG
>CBDUEF010000495.1:0-2177 GCA_965366095.1 uncultured Cypionkella sp.
CCGCCCCCGTATCCGTGCAAAAGCAATATCCGATGCGCCCAACGGCATTGATGAACGCCGTTTTCACCGGTTGTCGCGAATACTACTTTGCCTATGGTTGGATGCTGCATCGCTGCTATCGCGTTGATGCCCGTTACGGGCTTTGCAACATTGAAGTCGGATGCGCATGGGCGCCTCCCGTTCCTAATATCGCTCAGAACCGATCTTGCCACAAAAAATGAAGAGCCCCGAGGATCTAAGTGATCATCCGGGCTGAAACATCTATCTTCTACGCCCCGAAGCATTCACCCAAGCGCGTATCCCGCGCCACGAACTGTGCGGATCGGGTCTTTCCCGCCGTATAGCTGCAGCGCTTTGCGCAAGCGTCCGATGTGGACATCAACCGTGCGCGTGTCCACGAAGATCTCGCGCCCCCACACAAGGTCCATCAGTTGTTCACGGCTGAAAACCCGACCAGGCCGCTCCATCAATCTGCAAAGAAGTCGAAATTCGGTTGGGCCCAACTTCAGATCCTGGTTGTTGCGGCTGACCCGATGGCGTTCTGGATCAAGAATGATATCCCCGAATGTCAATTCAACCCCCGAGACGGCGGATTGGGTGCGGCGCAGTTGTGTTCTGGCGCGCGCCATCAATTCACTGACCGAATAGGGCTTGATCACATAATCATCCGCACCCGTTTCCAACCCACGCACGGTGTCGACGTCTTCGGACCGCGCAGATAGCATGATGATCGGGATATGCCGGGTATCATTACGGCTTTTCAGCTGGCGGCAGACTTCGATCCCGCTGACCCGCGGCATCATCCAGTCAAGGATCACCAGATCGGGCGGGGCTTCTGCGATCATCAGCAGGGCCTCTTCGCCATTTCCGGCAGAGCGCACGGCGAAGCCCTCCTTCTCCAGATTATAGGTGAGGATCTCCCGCTGAGCCGGTTCATCTTCGACCACCAGAACCTGCGCCTGAATCTGCGACATCTGCTAAACCCCCGACACTGTGGACGTGGTATCCGCCTTGGTCCTCGCGTCATCCGGGTGCTTTCCAGTTGACAGATAGATCACTTGTTCTGCGATCGAGGTTACATGATCGCCCATGCGTTCGGTGTTTTTGGCGATGAAATGCAAGTGCAGACAAGCGGTGATTTTGCGCGGGTCTTCCATCATGAAGGTCAAGAGTTCGCGAAACAGCGCGTTGTAGATCTGATCCACATCCAGATCGCGGGCGATCACATCGGCGGCCAGAGCTGAATCGCGCTGGATATAGGCGTCCAGCACGTCTTTCAGCATGCCCTGAACCACGCGCGTCATGCGGCGCAGCGTGCCGATGCAATCAGAGATCGGGTCGCCCCGCGACAGCACTTCGTTCCGTTTCGCCATGTTTTTGGCGTAGTCACCGATCCGCTCAAGATTTCCGCTGATCTTGATCACGCTTAAAACCAATCGCAGATCAATCGCGGTGGGCGCGCGCAACGCGATGATCCGGGCGGCCGCGTCGTTGATGGCCTCTTCCAGGCCATCAATGGCCCGGTCTGCGGCCCGGACCTGCTGCGCCAATTCCTGATCTCGGGTTTCAAGTGATTCTATGCCCAGACGGATGGCGTCTTCGACCAACCCGCCCATTTTCATGATCTGCGCCTGAACTGCCGCAAGATCGGTGTCGAAAGCCGAGGATATATGTGCATTCGCCATGTCTTATCCAATCCTGCCGGTAATGTAGCTTTCGGTTCTGGGGTCATTTGGCGCAGTGAAGATCTGATCGGTATTGCCGTATTCGACCAGACTGCCAAGGTGAAAAAAAGCCGTCTTCTGGCTGATCCGCGCGGCCTGGTGCATCGAATGAGTGACAATCACCACACAGAAGTTCTGGCGCAGATCGGCAATCAACTCTTCAATCTGGGCCGTCGCAATCGGGTCAAGCGCAGAGCAAGGCTCGTCCATCAAGAGCACCTCTGGGGCTGTGGCAATGGCGCGCGCAATGCAAAGGCGTTGCTGTTGGCCGCCCGATAGCCCGGTGCCGGGGTTGTTCAGCCGATCCTTGACCTCGTTCCAAAGTGCCGCCTTGCGCAAGGCGTTTTCGACAATCCCGGCCAAGTCGGCCTTGCTGCGCGCGAGGCCATGGATTTTCGGGCCATAGGCCACATTGTCAAAGATGGATTTTGGGAAAGGGTTGGGTTTTTGAAA
>CBDUEF010000496.1:0-2176 GCA_965366095.1 uncultured Cypionkella sp.
GCGGAAGCGAGGAGGAGTTTTTTCATTTAAATATCCATTTCTGTGGCGTGGCAGCGCATCGAATGGTTCAGATCATCATCCGATCACAACAGTTTGACGCAGGGATTTGGAAATCTCCAATGAAAACCATCCTCGACACAAAAATCATCTGCATAATTTTTGCAAATGCGATCTATTCGCCGATTCGCCCTCTAATCCCGCCAGTTTGGCCGCGATCCAACAGCAGATGATCCAGAATCACACAGGCCATCATCGCCTCTCCCACCGGCACCGCGCGGATGCCCACGCAAGGATCGTGCCGGCCTTTGGTGATCAGATCGATCTCGGCCCCGGTCGCGTCAATCGTTGCGCGTGGCGTCAGGATGCTCGACGTCGGTTTCACCGCAAAGCGCACCACAACCGGTTGCCCGCTGGAAATCCCGCCCAGAATCCCCCCGGCGTGATTGCTTGAAAACTCGGGGCCATGCGCGCCCATCCTGATCTCATCGGCATTTTCCACGCCGGTCAGGCTGGCCGCCGCCATGCCGTCGCCAATCTCCACCGCTTTCACCGCGTTGATCGACATCATCGCCGCCGCCAGATCGGCATCCAGCTTGCCATAGATCGGCGCGCCCAACCCCGCAGGCACCCCCTCGGCCACCACCTCGATCACCGCCCCGACCGAGTTTTTCGACACCCGCAGCCCGTCGAGATACTCGGCCCAGCCAATCGCCGCCACCGGATCGGGGCACCAGAACGGGTTCTCCCCGATCACGCCCGCATCAAAACGCGCGCGGTCAATTCCATGCGGCCCCATCTGCACCATATATCCCGAGAGTCGCAGCCCCGGCAGCAGATGCGCCAACACCGCCCGCGCCACGCCCCCCGCCGCCACCCGGCTGGCGGTTTCGCGGGCCGAACTGCGCCCGCCGCCGCGAAAATCCCTGATCCCGTATTTCTGATGATAGGTGATATCGGCATGGCCCGGCCGGAACGCCCCGGCGATATTGCTGTAATCCTTTGAGCGCTGATCGGTGTTCTCGATCATCAACTGTATCGGCGTGCCGGTGGTCTTGCCCTCGAACACCCCCGACAGGATGCGCACCGCGTCGGCCTCTTGGCGCTGGGTGGTGAATTTCGAGGTGCCGGGCTTGCGGCGATCCAGCCAGGGCTGCAAATCGCCCTCACTCAGCGCCACCCCCGGCGGGCAGCCGTCCACCGTGCAGCCAATCGCCGGCCCGTGGCTTTCGCCCCAGGTTGTCACGCGAAACAGATGACCGAAGGTGTTCAGGCTCATGGCGATCTCCCAGTTTCGATCACCCATAAGCCAAAGCGCGGCCCCATAAAACCCCTTACAAATCCAGCGCCCCTTGCGCGCGGCTGTCCTCTTCACGCGCGGCTTTCTTGAAGCCGCCATCGCCCCGCGCCGGAAAGCGCACGGCGCGGTCGCGCAATTCCAAGGCCTGCTCGATCGTCACAATCTGGATGCGCGGCACGGTGACATTTTCAAACCCCGGCAGCGCATAGGTGCCCGCGCCCGCCGCCTCGACCAGCATCGGTTTTGATGGCTCGGCCAGCGTCAGGAACACGCCGATCCCGGCGCCCTCGCGCTCGATCACGCCGCGCAGGTCGCGGATCATCGACACGCCCACATTGTCGCCCGCCTTGACCGAGACAATCCCCCGCCCCTCATGTTTCGCGCCAAACCACAGGTTGCCGTCGATGCCCTTGTCGGCACCCTTTTTGCTTAGGTTGCCGGGTTGCGCGTTGATCAGCGACAGCGCCCATTTCTCGAATTCGAAATACTTGGCCTTGTCGTCGCGGCCCCTTGCGGCCAGATCGCGCGCGCCCGCCAGATCCTGCGGCACGCCGTGGATCTTGAAATCAACGCCCTTGAACGCATCGCGCAGCCGCTTTTCGATCAGCCCGATGGCCAGATGGGTGACATCAATGCCAATCCAATCCCGCCCGAGTTTTTGCGCCGCATGCACGGTGGTGCCACAGCCGCAAAACGGATCAAGCACCACATCGCCGGGATTGGACGAGGCGCTGAGAATACGCTCCAGCAAAGCCACGGGCTTTTGCGTGGGGTAGCCGAGGCCCTCTTTTACCCCGATAGGTAAGATGTCATTCCAATCGTTTGAGATCGTTCGACCTTTGGAGTCTTCTAAGTATTTGATATATTGTGGGACCGCTC
>CBDUEF010000497.1:0-2168 GCA_965366095.1 uncultured Cypionkella sp.
GGCCACAACCATTCGGGCAGCGAGACCGAGCCTTTGGACATAGCCGCGCTGGAAACTGCGCTGGCCGATCTTGGCCCGCAGGTGATGGGCTTTGCCGTGGCCTCACGCTTTGCCACCCGCAACCCTGCGCATGAACTGGCCGCCCGCGATCTGATCCGGCAGCTAACCGGCCGCCCGGTGACCTGCTCGCATGAGTTATCCGCCAATCTGAACGGGCCGAAACGGGCGCTGACGGCGGTGCTGAACGCGCGGCTGATCGGAATGATCGACCGCCTTGTTGCCGCCTGCGAGCGCCATCTTGAAACGCTGGGCATCACCGCGCCCTTGATGGTGGTGCGCGGCGATGGCGCGTTGATTTCGGCGGCGATGGTGCGCGAGCGTCCGATTGAAACCATCCTCTCTGGCCCCGCCGCCAGCATCGTCGGCGCGCGTTGGCTGACCGGGGCCAGCGATGCGCTGGTCTCCGATATCGGCGGCACCACCACTGATGTGGCGCTGCTGCGCGGCGGCCTGCCCGAGATTGACCCGCAGGGCGCGCGCGTCGGTGGCTTTCGCACCATGGTCGAGGCGGTGGCGATGCGCACCACCGGGCTTGGCGGCGACAGCGAAGTGCATCTGCTGGCCGAAGGCTTGATCAGCGCGATGCGTCTGGGCCCTCGCCGGTTCATTCCGGTTGCCCTTTTGGCGGTCGAGCACCCCCAGATCGTGCATGCGGCCCTTGATCGGGCGCTGACCACCGACAAGCTGGGTGAATTTGACGGCCGCTTTGTGATCCCGATGCCGGGCCAGACCGGAGGGCTGACGTCGCGCGAAATCGCGGTCTTGGCGCGCATTACCGGGCCGATGCCGATGGCACTGGCGATGACCTCGCGGCTGGAAGTGGCGGCGTTGGAGCGGTTGGTTGCGCGCGGGCTGGTGATGATTGCGGGCGTGACCCCATCCGATGCCAGCCATGTCTTGGGGGGGCAAACCACTTGGGACGCCTCAGCCTCGCACAAAGCCCTGACGATCATGTCCCGCCGGCGCAATGGCGCGGGCGACCGCTTTGCCAGCGATGGCCCGGCCCTTGCGCAAGCGATTGTCGATCAACTCACCCATCAAACCGCCGATTGCCTGATGGAAGCGGCGTTTGAGGAGGACCCGGCCTTTGCCGGCGAAAGCGGTGCTGCCTTGGCCAATCATGTGATCACCCGCACCGCCCTTTCCGGCCATCGCGGCGTGATGCAGGTGACGGCGCGGTTGGGTGTGCCGGTGATTGGTCTGGGCGAATCCGCGCCGTTTTATTATGGCGCGGTCGGGCTGCGGCTGGGGGCCGAGATGATCCTGCCCGAACATGCGGGCGTGGCCAATGCCATTGGTGCGGTGGTGGGCCAGGTCAGCCAGCGCGCCACCGCCATCATCACCAGCCCCGGCGTGGGCCGCTTTATCGCCCATCTGCCCGATGGCCTGCTGATCTTCGCCGACGCAGACTCGGCCATGCAAGCCGCCGAGGCGGCGCTGACGATCGAGGCCACCCGCCGCGCCCGTCTGGCCGGGGCCGAAGATCTGCGCCTGACCACTGCGCGCAAGATCAACGGGGCGGAAGTGGAAGGCCAGCGCATGTTTGTCGAGGCGACAATTTCGGTCACCGCCGCGGGCCGTCCACGCGTTGCCCATGTCATGCCTGCACAAACATGACGTTTTCCCCTTGACGCGTCCGGGCGGGTCAACTACCCAGCGCGCCAGTGGCGAGGTAGCTCAGCTGGTTAGAGCACACGACTCATAATCGTGGGGTCGAGAGTTCAAATCTCTCCCTCGCCACCACTTCAACCGATTGATTTGAAAAGAGCGGCGCGCTGTCACAGCGCTCCCGCCCTTTTGGTGAGAAATCGGTCTGACTGCCGACCCGAAAGCGCCGTTTGTTGAGTTCGGCCCAGACATCAGCATGTCAAACGGATCATGCCCTCTGCGTGAACCTTTTTCAAAACCCAAAGCGGCGGGGGGGCAGTCAGTTTGCGGGCAGGGAGGATTCATCCGACAGATATAGGGCGATCGCTCGCGTTGAGCGGATCAGCCACTGGGCCGCCTCGGCCTCCAACAGGGGCGCGATTTCGGCTCTGACGCGGGCGTGATAGCGATCTATCCAATCCTTTTCAGTTTGGCCAAGCGTTGCAAGATCAAACAGCGTC
>CBDUEF010000498.1:0-2162 GCA_965366095.1 uncultured Cypionkella sp.
ACGAATCCGTGGGTGCTGCGATCGACGAACGGTCCCGCGACGTTCTGATCCGCCGCCTACGCCGGGCGCTGGCGGGGGAAGAAGAAAAGCCAAGGGGCGGTGAGGATGGCAGACGCCACAGGCGGTAACGCCTGCGCGCGTGCCGCGAACGAAAGCCGCCCTCATCTGGGTGACACCTCCGAACTTGTAGCGCTGGCCAGAGGCGGTGCGGGGGGCTTGGTGCGGAAGAACCACGCCTTCGCCACTTCTGTCGCCACAAGATATCCGATCAGGATCAGCACGATCCCTGCCAACTGCCCCCCCGTCAGCGGCACAAAGCCAAAGACAGCGCTCAGGCCGCCAAGATAGGGGATCGAGAAGGTCAACGTCAGCACCGCCAACGTTGCCCAGAGCAGCAATCTGCTGGGTCTGCTGCGGAATGCGGGCCGGTGTGTGCGCAAAACCAGCACCACGCCAAGCTCCGTCAACAGCGAGATCAGGAACCACGCGGTCTGAAACGTCGCCTCGTCAGCATGAAACACCCACAGCAGCAGCCCGAAGGTGATCAGATCAAACACCGAGCTGATCAGCCCGAAAACGATCATGAATTTCTGGATTTCCTTGATGTTCCAGCGTTGCGGCTGTGTCACGCGTTCGGGGTCCACCGCATCGCTGGAAATTGCAATCGACGGTAGGTCCGACAGGAAATTGTTGAGCAAGATCTGCTTCGCCGCCAGCGGCAGAAATGGAAGCAGCGGTGTCGCCAGTGCCATGCTGATCATGTTGCCAAAGTTCGCACTGGTGGTGATCGAGATGTATTTCAGCGTGTTGGCAAAGGTGCGCCGCCCATCCTCGACCCCCGCCCGGAGCACATCAAGATCGCGGGTCAGCAAGATAATGTCTGCGCTTTCGCGGGCGACGTCCACCGCTTCGGCGACCGAGATCCCGACATCGGCGGCGTGCAGTGCGGGGGCATCATTTATGCCGTCGCCCAGATAGCCCACTGAATGGCCGACGCGTTGCAGGGCGCGCACGATGCGTTCTTTCTGCTGCGGGTCGATTTCGACAAACAGGTCGGTCCGCGGCGCTAGATGCCACAGCGCCTCGTCCCGCATCGCGGCGATCTCTTCGCCGGTCAGCATCGCTTTGGCATTCAGACCCACTGCCTGCGCCACATGCGCAGTCACATAGCGGTTGTCGCCGCTGATCACCTTGATGGCGATGCCCAAGCGCGCCAGATCGGCAATAGCCTTGGCCGCATCAGGTTTGGGCGGGTCGAGAAACACCAGAAAGCCGCAAAAGGTCATCTCAATTTCGTCGTCGCGGTCGTAGTCGGCTTTTGGCGTGAAGCTACGGGTGGCAAGGGCCAGCACGCGCAGCCCCTCGGCGCTTTTGGCTTGGAACGTCACCTCCAGCGCCGCGCAACGGTCTGCGTCCATCGGCAGAGCCGTGCCGCCGATGTCCACCGCCGTGCAGGTCGCCAGCACTTCGGCAAAGGCGCCCTTGGTCACCATCAGGTGCTGCGTCGCCCCTTCAGGTGCTACAACCACGGTCAGCCTTCGGCGCACGAAATCATAGGGGATTTCGTCGATTTTGGCATAGCCGCTGGTGGAAAGCCCGGCCGCTTCGCCCGCCTCTTTGACCGCCGCATCCAGCGGGTTCTCGATGCCCGTCTCAAACGTCGCATTGAGAAAGGCCAGTTGTCGGAGTGCATCCGAAGCCACATTCGCGCCGTCCAGAACCTCGCGCAGCACGATCTTGCCCTCGGTCAAAGTGCCGGTCTTGTCGGTGCAAAGGATGTTCATGCTGCCAAGGTTTTCGATGGCATCCAGACGCCGCACGATGACGCCGCGCTTGCCCATCGCGCGGGCCCCGGCAGAAAGGGTCACGCTGATGATCGCGGGCAAAAGTTCGGGCGAAAGGCCAACCGCCAAAGCCACGGCGAACAGCATGGATTCAACAACCGGCCGGTGCAGCAGCAGGTTCACCGTCATAACAAAGATGACGATCACCAGCATCACCCGGATCAACAGATAGCCGAACTGGCGTACGCCCCGGGCGAAATCAGTTTCGGGTTGACGCGCGCGAAGGCGGGCGGCGATGGCCCCAAACTCGGTCTTACGGCCGGTATTAACCGCCAAAACGCGCGCAGAGCCGCTGCGCACTGACGCGCCCATAAACAC
>CBDUEF010000499.1:0-2146 GCA_965366095.1 uncultured Cypionkella sp.
GTTCATGACCTCGCCAGCGGGGGCCGCCCTCGGCCCCCATCTGGCGCGGCATGGGATGGACTATGGCCACTCGCCCCATCCGACGGCCGTCTTGCGGCCGGATGGGCAGGCTTTGGTGCTGACAACCGACCGCGCGCACAACATCGCGGCCTTCAACCGCCTGGCGGCAGGTGACGGCACGCGGCACAGTGCGGATGTCGGTGCGGTCGAGGCGGACGCGCCGTTTTTGTTCGCGCTGCTGGGGGGCAATCTGTGGTCATGGGCTGCGGCAAGACTGCTGCTGGGCCAGGTGCGCAAGCGCGGCTTGCGCGGGCTGGCCGCCTGGATGGGCCAAGCCCTGGCTCCGGCGCGGGGCTGGCTGGAGCAGTATCAGTCGCCGATGGTGCAGGCGCTGTGGGCCCCTTGGGTGCTGCATTGCGGGTTGACCCCCGAAAGCACCTATTCGGCGCAGATGGGCAAGGTCGTGGCCTTTGCGCTGGAGGCGGCAGGCGCGCCGGTCATCAAGGGCGGGGCAGGTGCTGCGGTGCGGGCCTTTCGCGCGCTGATCGCGGAAAACGGCGGCGAAATCCGCTGTGGCGCGGATGTGGCGCGGATTTTGGTCGCAGACAGCCGGGTGACGGGTGTGCGGCTGACGACGGGTGAGGTGATTGCGGGGCGGTCGGTTCTGGCCTCGGTCGCGCCGCAGCAATTGTATGGGCGGCTTCTGGATGTGAACTTGCCCCAGGATCACGCGGCGGCAACTGCTTACCGCCATGGCCGGGGCAATTTCCAGCTGCATTACGCGCTGGATGCCCTGCCCGAATGGCTGACGCCGGGGTTGGAGGATGTCGCACTGATCCATCTGGCCGACGGCGTGGATTCCGTGTCGAAATCCGCAAATGAGGCGGAACGCGGCATGCTGCCCGCCATGCCCACGATCTGCGTGGGCCAACCGCACCGGCTGGACCCGTCCCGCGCGCCGGATGGCAAGGCGGTTTTGTGGCTGCAAATCCCCGACGCGCCGCGTGTGATCAAGGGGGATGCGGCGGGGCTGATCGACGGGCACGACTGGGACACAGTGCGCGAGGCCTTTGCCGACCGGATCGAGGCGATCCTGGCCCGGCACATCAAGGATTTTGACAAGATCAAACTGGCGCGCCGGGCCTATTCGCCCGCCGATCTGCAGCGCATGAACATCAATCTGGTCGGCGGCGACCCCTATGGCGGGGCGTGCAGCATCGACCAGTTCTTCATCTGGCGGCCCTTTGCCCATTCGACCAATGGCGCGGGGCTGGTGCGCGGGCTGATCCATATCGGCGCGTCAACCCATCCGGGGCCGGGTCTGGGCGGCGGATCGGGCTTTGCTGCGGCCAAAAGGTTGGGCGCATGAGGGATGATGCCGTGGCACCTTTGGGCGAACTGGGGCTGGCAAACTTTGCGCCCTACCTGATGAACCGGATCATGGGGCGCTATAATGCGGCGCTGCGCGACGAGATGTCTGATCTGGGCCTGACGACGCCCAAGATGCGGGCTTTGGCCGTGCTGTCGGTCGTGGACGGTCCGTTGATCGGCGAACTTGCGGTGCTGACCGTGGTTGAACAATCCACTTTGTCGCGGGCGCTCGATCAGTTGAACACCGACGGGCTGATCCGGCGGCAAAGCGATGCCACGGACAACCGGGCGGTCCGGGTCTTCATCACCGAGGCCGGGCGCATGACGTTCCAAACGCTGTGGCCGCATATGGCCGCAGCACAAGCCCGGATGTTTCGCGGCGTCCCCGACGAGGAACGCCGCGCCTTTGTCGCCACGTTGCAAAAGATGCTGGCAAATATCAGAAAGCATGAGATTTAGATGGCAGAGCGTTCGTTCAAGGCCGAAGTTCAAGACCTGCGTCTGGGTGCGGGCGACACCTTTACCGGCGAGGGGATATTGGCGCTGACCAAGGCCTTGCTGGAAAACGGGGTGGGCTATGTCGGCGGCTATCAGGGTGCGCCGATCAGCCACCTGATGGATGTGCTGGCCGATGCCGAGGATTTGCTGGGCGAGTTGGGTGTGCGGTTCGAGGCCAATGCCAATGAGGCGGCGGCGGCGGCCATGCTGGCGGCCTCGGTCCATTATCCGATCCGGGGGGCGGTGACGTTCAAAGGCTCGGTCGGGGTCAATGTGG
>CBDUEF010000500.1:0-2142 GCA_965366095.1 uncultured Cypionkella sp.
ACGTCAATCACCCCGGGCCGCCTGACGGAAAAGACGGAAGCTGTTGGGCTTCTGACACCATCCCCGCCGTGATCGAAACCACTACACAGCAGCAGCTGGTCAGCCCCCAAGTTCTTGACGAAACCGGCAAGGTGGTCACTGCTGCCGTCTATCGATCCAACACCCAAACCCGGATGGTGAGCGAACGCGAGGAGGTGTGGTTCCGCGCACCCTGCCCCGACAGCATGATCCCTGAGTTCATCGCGACCCTGCAACGTGCCCTCAAGGCCCGTGGCCTTTATCTGCTGACAGTGACGGGAGAACTCGATGCCCCCACGCTTGAGTCCATCCGCCGCTTTCAGGCCGATCGCGGGCTCGACAGCCCCACCTTGTCCTTGGCCGCAGCCCAGGAACTGGGCATCGTTTCCACCGAATTGCGATAGCGATGAAAACTGCTCAATCGCATTATGAGGCCGAAGTGCTGCGGCAATGGGCCGCTGGCCCAGCCGATGGCGCACATGATATCAGCCATTTGCGACGTGTCTGGAAAACCGCGCAAGACATCGCCGCAACCGAGCCTTGCGACCACGACATCCTTTGCGCCGCCTGCTTTTTTCACGATCTGATCAACCTGCCCAAATCCCACCCCGACCGCGCCCACGCCTCCGGTCTTTCGGCCCGCGCCGCCACCGATTTTCTCGCCGCCTTCGGCTTTCCTGTGACAAAACTCGCCGCTGTCGCCCACGCGATAACCGCCCATAGCTTTTCCGCCAATATCGCGCCAAAAACCCCCGAGGCCCGTATCTTGCAAGACGCCGACCGGCTCGAAGCCCTTGGGGCCATCGGCCTTGCCCGCATGTTCCATGTCGCCGGCAGTCTGGGGGAAGGCCTCTTTGATCCTGAAGATCCGATGGCCAACAACCGCCCGCTGGATGATCGCGCCTATGCACTGGATCACCTTGAAACCAAATTGCTGAAACTCCCCGCCCTGATGCAAACCAAAATGGGGCGCAAACTGGCCTCGGCGCGCGCCGATTGGCTCACCACTTTTCGCACGCAACTGCTCAGAGAAATCACATAAAACTTATCTAAAATTTTTCATCTGTCTGAAAATATCCCACGGGGGAAGCGGCCAAAGGCCGCGTAGGGGGTGTGAAACCCCCTCTTTCCTTTGCCATGAAAAAAGGCGGCAGGTTTCCCAGCCGCCTTGCTTTCCTCAACCAAGCCTTACTCGACCGACAGCGCCACGAAACGCGGATCACCCTGACGGCGGATCAACAGCAAGATAGATTTGCGCCCGGCATCCTTTGCCTCTTGCACCCGGTCTTGCAAATCCTTGACGCTCACCACCTTCTGCTGGCCCGCCTCAACGATCACATCGCCTGCCGCAACACCCTTTGTCATCGCTTCCGACGTCACCGCAACATGGGTCACGGCCAAACCCTCGCTGCCTGCGGGCATGTTCAGATCCTTGGCCACCTGATCGGTCACTGGCACCACGGTCAGCCCAAGCAATTCCACCTCTTTTGGCTCAACCGCCTGTTTGTCAGCGGCAGGTTTCACATCGCTCGCCTCATCCGTTTCACGACGCCCCAAAGTCACCGAAATGGTCTTGGCCTCGCCGCCGCGCTGAATTTCCACCGGGACTGCCTCAGCGATTGGGCTATCGGCCACTGTGCGGGTCAGATCGCGTACATCCTTGATCTCATGGCCGTTAAAAGACAAAATCACATCGCCAGCCAACAGACCCGATGTTTTCGCCGGGCCATCGGGCACATCCGTGATCAGCGCGCCCTTGGCTGCCGCCAGACCCATAGCATCGGCCACATCCTGCGTCACATCCTGAATGCGCACGCCCAACCAGCCGCGGCGGGTTTCGCCAAACTGCTCAAGCTGGGCAACCACCTTGGACACCACATTCGACGCCATCGAGAAACCAATCCCGATCGACCCCCCCGTAGGCGACAGAATCGCGGTGTTCACACCGATCACCTGCCCATCCATATTGAACAGCGGCCCGCCCGAGTTGCCCTTGTTGATCGCCGCATCGGTTTGCAGAAAATCATCATAGCTGCCCGAAAGCTCGCGCCCGCGTGCAGAAACGATGCCGGCCGAAACCGAAAAGCCCTGCCCCAAGGGGTTGCCCATCGCCATCACCCAATC
>CBDUEF010000501.1:0-2134 GCA_965366095.1 uncultured Cypionkella sp.
CAGGCTCATAACCTGAAGGTCACAGGTTCAAATCCTGTCCCCGCAACCAAAATCTATAAACAATACAGTCGCTTAAGAGCCTCCCTCGCGGGAGGCTTTTTGCGTTCCGCGCCCGTGTCAACACTGTGTCAACAAAACGCTGGCGGCCCGTGTCAGTGATTGTCGCCGATTGATCACTAATGCTGGTGGCTTCCGCCCGAATTCCCCAGAGAAGATGCCAGCTGGTAGCGAACCGCACCGCGCATACGAACGGAGCCGGAGGGGAGCTATCAAAGGGGGAACCCTTAGGTTCAGAAGAATTGCGCCAAGGTTGTCGGTGAGAGCGTCACGACGCTGCCAGCGAAAGGTTAGACTACGTCCCTTTCAGGAAATCATCTACGAATTCCGACAAGGGTGTGATGCCGGTTACTAGGAGATGATCGCGCGCGCGGGTGCACGCAACATAAAGCAAATGCCGTTCTGTGTTATAGACCTCTTCAAGGTCAGCATCGTCGGCCACAGATTCAATACGATCCGATTGGGGAATGACGTCGTCGTCGCAGGCCATCACGACGACCGACCGGAACTCCAGTCCCTTGGCGAAGTGCATTGTGCTGATGGGGCGACAGCGCCATCCTCGACCTCGACCTTGTCGTTCAATTCGACAGCGCGCACACCCGCAGCTTTCACCGCAGAGCGCGCGCGTTTCAGCTCTGCATCGGACCGCACGAACACGCCCACTTCACTTGGTGCGCAGCCTTCCTGCAGTCGATCCGAGATCCACTTTCCCACGATGCGGCATTCGTGATCGGCATCTGTGCAGGCAACGACTGCAGGCGGTTGGCCGTCAAACATCGACACCGTGCCACGCCGTCCCTCTGCGTTTCCGTCGACGTCGGAGACCGTCGCCGGAAGCAACCTGTCGGCATGAAGTCGGATCTGATGCGAGGTTCGGTAGTTGATGCGCAGCGTATGGGAACGGCCACGGACATCGAGGCCCAGCGCTTTCCACGAAAATGGCTGCTGGAAAATGCGTTGGCCGAGATCACCCGCAAAGAAAAGTCCTTCGTTACGGCCCATAGCCATTGCGGCGAAGAAGCGTGCTTCGGCCACACCCAGATCCTGTGCCTCGTCGATCACCGCAAAATCATAGGGTCGAGGGCTCTTCGCCATCAGACTGTCCGTCAATCGCCCGAATATGTCAGACCACGTGACAACACGCCTTTCCACCAGTCCCGCCCTCACGCGTTCGAAGATGGCCCAGAGGGTTTCGCGCTGTTTGCCGCCGATCCTGGTCTTACGGCCGAGGCGGGACACGTCCCGATAATCGTCCCAAGAACGCAGCTGCCATGCATCGACGACGTCCTCCCACTCACCCACAAGAAATTGGGTAGAAAACCGGTGACCTTCGACCTCCAAAGCTGCTTTAGTGATAAGTGTGCGGATCGTCGCGGGGGCGGCGATCTGGGGTTGGCCGAACCGTTCGGAATAGAGGTCATAGCCAACCGCTGATATCGACTTGACGACGATCCGGGCGGCAGTGGCAGGGTCGCCTGTCACCAAGCTGGCCAACTTGACCCGCAGCGAATTGGCTAGTGCTTTGGAAAACGTGGTCAGCAGGACGGTAGAGCCGGGGTTGACCCTCGCCAGATGCACCGCGCGATGCAGCGCCACGATGGTTTTGCCCGTTCCCGCAGATCCGGACACGCGGGTTGGGCCGGAGAAGGACCGCTCGACGAGGTCCGCTTGGGCGGGATGCAGGAATACTGCCCACTTATCCCAGGGGTAGTCCAGCGCCTGCTTCAGTTCTTCGGCGTTGGTTAGCACTCTGAAACGGCGCTGTGCGTCCGGATGGGCGAAGGGGTCTGCCTCTACCGGTGCTGGCTCTGGTGGTTGAGGCTTCTCGCCTACGGCAAGTTTCAGAAGGGCTTCCTGTGCTTCTTGCGGCAGATGTCCAATTATGTCGAACAGGGTGTCCTCTGTGGCATCACGGACATCGTTCACCCATTCCTCGGGCACGCCGAAGGCCATCAGTTCAAATTTGCGCAGGTTGTCGAACAACCGGGGCGCTGGCGTGGCGACGGGCATGGACGCAGCAGGAATGTCTTTCGGTTTGAAGATCTCCACCTCTTCAATCCGCTCGCGTACCTCCACC
>CBDUEF010000502.1:0-2129 GCA_965366095.1 uncultured Cypionkella sp.
GCTGCTGGCAGGGGCAACACTTGCCGCCTGCGCGCGCGCGCCGCGTGAACCCCAGGCCTCACGCGGTGGCCTTCATCCGGGCGAAACCCCTGAAATCCACGCGCTGATCGTGAAATGGGCAGCGATCCACCAAATCCCCCAAAGCCTTATCCACCGCATCATCCAGCGCGAAAGCGGCTACAATCCGGCCGCACGCAACGGCCCCTATTACGGCTTGATGCAAATCATGCCGCAAACCGCCGCCACCATGGGCTATGATGGCCCGGCCTCGGGGCTTTTAGATGCCGAAACCAACCTGCATTATGCCGGAAAATACCTGCGCGGGGCTTGGCTGGTTTCAGGTGGCAGTCAGGATCGCGCCGTGATGTGGTTTTCCAAGGGCTATTATTACGAGGCAAAACGCCAAGGCCTGCTGCGCGAAACCGGGCTAAAGGCCTGATCAAACGGGCAAAGTGTTGCATGTACACTTTGCCCACCTTCAAATCTTACTTCGGCGAAACGCTTAATACCACTTGTCCTCCACGCCCGCCTTGCGTGCCGCGACGAAATCGGTCAGCCCCTCGCGCAAGCCCTCATCCAGCGCCGGGGCCTCATATTCATTCAGCCGCTTTTTCCACAGCAGATTGGCCCGCGTCGCCGCATCCGTGCTGCCCGCCGCTTCCCATTTCTCGAATGGCTCATTGTCCGACAGGTCTGAATCCCAAAACGCCGTCTCATAATGCTTCATCGTATGCGAGCAACCAAAGAAGTGATTGCCCGGCCCCACTTCGGCAAAAGCCTCCACCGCCAGTTGATCATCGTCGATCTTCACGCCGTCAAGATAGGCATGCAGCGCACCACACAGATCCGCGTCCAACATGAATTTCTCATAGGACATGCTCAGCAAGCCGTCGAGGAACCCCGCCGAATGCAAGATGAAATTCGCCCCGCAATGGATGGCCGACAGCATCGACATCGTGCCCTCCATCATCGCTTGCGCATCGGGCAGTTTCGAGGTCGTAAAGTTCCCAGCACAGCGCAACGGCAGGTTCAGCCGCCGCGCCAATTGCCCGATCACCATCGAGCCGATCGCAGGCTCGGGCGTGCCAAAAGTAGGCGAGCCTGAGCGCAGGCTCATCGACGACAAAAAGTTCCCGAAAATCACCGGCGCACCGGGCCGCTCCAATTGGGTCAGCGCACAGCCTGCCATGGTCTCGGCCAAAGACTGCGCAATCCCGCCCGCCGATGTTACCGGCCCCATCGCCCCGCCCAAGATGAACGGCACCACCACCGCCGCCTGATTGGCCCGCGCATAGGCGCGCAGCACCGTCGTCATGGTGCCATCCCAAACCAGCGGCGAATTGACGTTCACGTTGCCGAGGATCACACAGTTTTTCTCAACGAAATCAGCACCGAACAGGATTCGGCTCATCTCGATATTGTCTTCGGCGCGGTCTTGCCCGGTGACCGATCCCATATAACAGCGATCCGACAGCGTCATATGCGCCAGCACCATATCGAGATGGCGCTTGTTCACCGCAATATCGGTGGGCTCGCAGATCGTGCCGCCCGAGTGGTGAAAATTCGGGCTCGATTGCGCCAGTTTTACGAAATTATGGAAATCTTCCAACGTGCCAAAGCGCCGCCCCTTGTCCAGATCCATCACAAACGGGCTGCCATAGGCCGGCGCGAACACCACGTTCTTGCCGCCAATGCGCACCGAGTTTTCAGGGTTGCGGGCGTGTTGGGTAAATTCCGACGGCGCGGTTTTCAGCACCTCGCGCAGCATCCCCGGCTCAAACTTCACCAGCTCGCCGTCAAGTTTGGCCCCGGCTTTGCGCCACAATTCCAGCGCCTCGGGGTCGTCACGGAACAGGATCCCGGTTTCCGCCAGGATCCGGTCGGCGGCCCGCTCGACCTTGACCAGATTTTCTTCCGAAAGAATGTCATAGCTGGGGATATTGCGGACAATATAGGGCCGCCCCATACCGCCGCCCTTTTTTGATCGCTCGATCTGACGCGCCTGCCGACCGGACCTTGTGGCTTTCACTTCGTTCATCTTATCCCCCAACCCGACCGATGCGGCGGTTTGGATCAGAAAGCGACATTTCAGCAATTTCGTCGGCGAATATAGCGACTCCTGAAGGTCA
>CBDUEF010000503.1:0-2117 GCA_965366095.1 uncultured Cypionkella sp.
ATCTCAAGCGCACCGCCAACCACGTCAAGCGAGCAGTCGTTCCGTATACGTTCCTCCAAACGCCCAAATATGCAGCTTCGGGCCAGTTAGGCCTAGTAAGAATTCCCACCGTCGACGAGAATGTCACCAGGATCGAGCAGTGGCAGAATGTTCGCGATAAGTTGCTCGACCAACGCAACCGGAACCATCATCCAGATTACCCTCGGTTTGTGCAGCTTTTCAACGAAATCTGCTAGCGACGAAGTCCCGATAGCGCCTTCCTGTGTCAGCAACCTCACCGTTTCGGATGACTTGTCGAAAACCACACATTGGTGATCTTCCTTGAGCAGGCGCCGCACCATGTTTGCCCCCATCCGTCCAAGACCGATCATTCCGATTTGCATGTTACTTTCCTTTTTCAGAGCGGATTGTCAGATGGGCGCGTTTCATTCCCGGGTGAGGGGGGCGTGCGTAAACTCCGGTTCAGGGAAGCCGGACAACATCGACTTCGACGCCAGTACTCCTGAAAGAACCCGGATGGCTTGCTCACCTAAAACCGACTGGTTAACGAACGTTGCGTCGTTGGCCTTCGTTCCACAGACGAATAACCGGCTCTTCCAGGTTGTGGTGATACCCCAGAATGCTGTGTGTGGCGGTGTCGAGATAGAGATGGCGGGCGTCTGCCGCAGGAATGCCGAGCCAGCGGACCGCGAGGACGCGCAGGAGGTCGCGATGGGCGAAGACGAGCACGTTGCCGTCGAGCATCCGGGTCCGGGCAATCACATGGTCCGCGCGATCACTGACGGCTTGCAGTGTTTCTCCGTCCGGGCAACCGTCCTTGAACAAGCTCCATCCTGGTCGCTCGGCCTGGATCTCCGCCGTGCGCCTGCCTTCGTTTGCGCCATAATCCCATTCCATCAGATCGGGATCGAGTTCCGCCCGATCGCCGAAACTCGCCAACACCGCCGTCTGCCGGGCGCGTTGCAACGGGCTTGTAAGAACCTTGAGGAAGCTCTGCCCTTGTAATAGCCCCCCCAGTTTCTGCGCATCCCGTTCGCCGCGATCGGTCAGCGGAATATCCGTGCGACCGGTCGCCTGTCCGGTGAGGCTCCAAGCGGTCTCGCCATGCCGGACAAGGTGGACCTGTGGAAGGATGCCGCCGCTCATGTGCGCTCGTGGCTCGTGGTCCCGGCTCCATTCGCCGCCCATTTCCAATGGCGAATCTCGGGCATGTCCTCGCCATGATGGCAGATGTAGCGCGTGTGCTCGGCGAGTTTGTCGTCGATGAACTGAGCGAAATCGGCGGCGCTCGCACTCAATCCCGGCATCCGGTCAACAGCGGCCTTGGCCAGATGAAAGCGGTCGAGTTCGTTGAGCACAACCATGTCGAAGGGTGTCGTGGTGGTCCCTTCTTCCTTGAAGCCATGAACGTGCAGATTGCTATGGTTGGCTCGATTATAGGTCAGCTTGTGAATCAGCGAAGGGTAGCCGTGGTAGGCAAAGATGACGGGCTTATCCTTGGTGAACAGGCCATCGAAATACTCATCGCTGAGGCCGTGCGGGTGCTCGCTCTGTGACTGCAACGTCATCAGGTCCACCACATTGATGACCCGGATTTTCAGCGCCGGAAAATGCTGTCGCAGGATATCGACTGCAGCCAGCGTTTCCATTGTTGGAACATCGCCCGCGCAGGCCATAACCAGGTCCGGCTCGCCGTCCTCGTCGTTGCTGGCCCATTCCCAGATGCCCAACCCGGCCGCGCAGTGCCGGATAGCTGCATCCATATCGAGCCATTGCGGCGACGGCTGTTTGCCGGCAACGATGACGTTCACGTAGTTTCGGCTGCGCAGGCAATGATCGGTTACCGAGAGCAGCGTATTTGCGTCGGGCGGCAGATAGACGCGGACGACCTCTGCCTTCTTGTTTATGACATGGTCGATAAAGCCCGGGTCCTGATGGCTGAAACCGTTGTGATCCTGTCGCCAGACATGTGACGACAGCAGGTAGTTCAGCGACGCAATCGGACGCCGCCATGGAATGTCGTTGGCCACGTCAAGCCATTTGGCATGCTGGTTGAACATCGAGTCGATGATGTGGATGAAGGCCTCATAGCATGAGAAAAAGCCATGTCTGCCGGT
>CBDUEF010000504.1:0-2106 GCA_965366095.1 uncultured Cypionkella sp.
ATATCGCCCCCCGCCACCGGCTTGCAGTAATCGCGCGGCGGGCGTCCGGCCTCGATCCGCGCGGTAAAGCGCAGCCAATCGCCCTCGCGCCGCAGGTTCCACGCGTCAATATCGCCGATCAGATGCGCGGGAACCGCCTCAGGCAGGGCCAGGCGTTTACGCAGATCGGCCAAGACCCGATCCGACAGCCGCAGCGTCAGCCCGGTCTCGTCAAAGGTTACCACATCACCGTTTTCGGCGCGGATCAACACGCCATCCGCAGGGGCCACGGACCGGGGCACCCCTGATTGGGCTGTCTCGGGATCAACTTCGGGCATCAACCAACCTGTTCCAAACGCGCGCCCGTCCAGTCGGGCACCTTGCCTTGCAAGACTTGCAACACTTTGCCCACAAAGCAAAGCGCATCCAGGTTACTTTTTCCTGAATAGAAACAATAAAGCGCCGGTGTTCAGCCTCGGAAATAGGTTTTCCACAGCCACAGGATCACAAAGGCCCCCAGAACCGCGCCGACAAACCCCGCCATCCAGCCGGTCAGCATGATCAGCGCCCGCAGCACAAAGCCGCCGATCAGCGCGCCGCCCACGCCAATCGCCACCGTGGTCGGAATATCGGTTTCCATCCGCATCGTCCGCGTGGCAAAAAACCCCGCCGCCGCGCCAATGATGATCATCAAGACAAGTCCCATGGGAACCTCCTTCTCCATCGGTCACATATGGGAGCGACGGGCGGAAAATGAAATGGCCCGCAGATGAAATCGGCTGTCACGCGGCCGCCAACATCGCCTTTGCGATCAGCGCGAAATCGGCGCGGCTGATCTGCACCAGCCCATAGCGAAACACCATGCCCCAGGAGGTCTGCCCCCGCGTCATCTCCAGATCCTCCAGCATCGGCCTGATCGGCACCGCTGCCGCCTGTTGCCAGATCACCCCACGCCGCCAGGGCACAAAGCCGCCGCCCATATCGAACTCATAGGGCGCGGCCTCGGAAATCCGGCCAATCGCGGTAAAGGCCTGCAAGGTGTCACCGCCCTGAAACGCCGTGCGCGGCGAATAGATCACCACCCCATCGCCCGGCTGCATCCGTCGCAAGGGGGCCGATTTGCCGTGACAGGCCTGCACGATCCCCTCAGCCCGCCCCCGCGCCGCATGATCTGCCGAGACGGTCACCGCCCAATATTTCGCATTGTCCATAATACACCCCTTTTGAAGCGGTATAGCCGGGGGCTGCTGACAGTTTCCGGCAGGATCAGCCCAGCACCGCAGGCAAAACCAGCCCGCGCAACACGTCCTCGGCAGGCGCAGCCCGCTTGCCCTCGCGCTGCGCTTGCGTGATCTTTACCGCGCCTTGCCCGCAGGCAATGGTAAAGCCGTGCAGCACCTCGCCGGGCTTGCCGTTTCCATCCGCCTCGCTGGCATTGAGCAGTTTCACCCGCTCGCCCCCCACCATGGTGAACGCACCGGGAAACGGCGACAGCCCCCGGATCAGCCGCGCCACTTCCACGGCTGGGCGCGACCAATCCACCCGCGCCTCGGCTTTGTCGATCTTGGCGGCATAGGTGACCCCCTGATCAGATTGAGGTTCCGCCGGCAAAGGCAATCGCGCCAACACCTCTACAATCAGGCGCGCGCCCAGCGCCGAAAGCCGGTCATGCAGCTCGGCGGTGGTATCCTCGCCGATGCTCAGCACCTCCCGCGCCAGAACCGGCCCGGTGTCCAGCCCGGCATCCATCTGCATGATGCACACGCCAGTTTCCCGATCCCCCGCCATGATCGCGCGGTGAATCGGTGCCGCCCCCCGCCAGCGCGGCAACAGGCTGGCGTGGATATTCAAACACCCCAAACGCGGCGCATCCAGCACCGCCTGAGGCAAGATCAGCCCATAGGCCACCACGATGGCGGCATCGGCGCCAAGTGCAGCAAATTCATGCTGCACCGCTTCGCTGCGCAGCGAAACGGGGTGGCGCACCGGCAATCCCAAGCCTTCTGCGCAGACCTGCACCGCACTCGGCCGCTCGGCCTTGCCGCGCCCGGCGGGCCGGGGCGGTTGGCAGTAAACCGCCACAATCTCATGCACTTGCGCCAATTCCCGCAGCACCGGAACCGAAAA
>CBDUEF010000505.1:0-2104 GCA_965366095.1 uncultured Cypionkella sp.
TGCCGGTGGTGTTGCGCAGGGGCGAGTCGGTGGCAAAGCGCAAGCGCGGAGCGCCATCTTCATGGGCAATCACTTCGCGCGGCAGGGCGTCGGGATCATGGCCCAACAGGCCAAACCCCAAGGGCGCGGTCACCGAATTGCCGATCACCCGCACGGCCGCCTGCGCGGGCCAGTTCAGCACGAAAATATCGGTCAGCACGGTGTCCTCGCCGCCCGCATCGACAATGCGCTGCTTGTGATACTCATGCGCAAAAGACTCGACGGTGGCCATAAAGGCGGTGCCAAATTGCGCGCCCTGTGCCCCCATTGCCAAAGCCGCCGCAAGACCGGCGCCGCCGGAAAATCCACCCGTTGCCACCACAGGCAGCGATGTGGCCTGCACCACTTGCTCAAGCAGCGCAAAACAGCCCTGCCGCCCATGCACATGGCCGCCCGCCTCAATACCCTGGCTGATCAGCACATCAACGCCCGCCGCCTCGGCCTCAAGCGCAGCCCTCAGGGTGCCGACTTGGTGCAAAACGGTGCCTCCCGCAGCTTTGATCCGCGCGATCACTTCGGGCATCACGTCCCAGAAAAAGCTGAAATCGGTGACGCCAAGATCAAGACAGCGCCGGATCTGTCGATCCAGCAAGCCGGGCTCGGTCGCCGCAGGGATCAGGTTGACAGCAAAGCGGCGGTGGGTGGCGGCTTGCAACGCCCGCACCTCGCGCTCGATCAGATCGGGGTCTTCGCGCACCATCCCCAGAATGCCGTAGCCCCCGGCATTGGCGACTGCCGCCGTCAATTCCCATCGCGAAACCCCGCCCATTCCGGCCAGAAGGATCGGCACATCGCAACCAAGCAGATCGCAGATAGGGCGGTGGAGGGACATGTTGCATCCTTTCAGGCGGGGCTTGTGACCCCGCGCCTCCCCTCCCCCTTGTGGGGAGGGGCTGGGGGAGGGGGTAAGATATCAGCTCAGTGTGCGCCTGTGTGGCCGCAGCCGCAAGACGGGGCAAGCGTCTCAAACTGCACAAACAGCACATCATTTTCGAGCGCGACATGCGCCCGCAAATCGGTCACGAATTCGGTCAATCCATCATAAAGCGCGGTCCAACTGCGGCACGCACCGGCGGGAAGTGTCAGACCGTTGGTCAGGCCCATGATCCGGTCAAGCTCGGCCCCATGGTCGTCATGATCGGCCCGCATCACTGCAATCGGGGTGGCCAGTTCCGCCCCCCCGCCGCGGCGGATCGCCGGAAACAGGATCAGTTCCTCTTTCTTCATATGCACTTCCAACGCGCCAATCATCTGCTGCAACAGATCAGACAGCCCCGCAGGCACGCCCTGCGCCGTCGCATGCACCCGCTCCACCTTGGCCGACAGGGCGGCAAGATCAGGCAACTGCTGACGATGGCGCTTGTGATACCGCGTCTCGATATAGTGTGTCAGCGCTGCGGCCTCTTGCGGTGGGGTCTGCTGCGGGGCGTGATCGCTGGTAGGGCTGGCAAGCATCATCTTTTCCTTTTGGTTAGGCCGCTGTGCCACGAACCGCTGATATCCTTTGCAAGGTGCGAAACAGCGGGCGTTGCAATCAAGAATATCCGATCGGTGACGGTTGCAGATCGGCATATTCCGCTAAATAGGTATTGTAAATACCCATTGAAGGGGGCCACCATCGCAGCCATAATCTCAGCATCCGAAACAGGAGAGTTTTCATGGACAACTGGCTTCCCAGCCTGATTACCCCCACGCCAGGCGAGGGCTATGATCTTGCGATCAAACTGGCACGCGTGGCGGTGAAAAAGACCCAACCTGATGCGACGGCACGTGAACGGATGCGCCCAGAATATGCCAATGATCCCAATGCGCTGATTGCCTCGTCGCAGGTGGTGGCCACCCATTTCGCCACCATCGCAGCCGCGAATGGCTATTGGCGCGGCTGACCTGTAAGGATAGGCAACCCTGCCTCGCGCCCGGCCAAACTGCGCCCATATAGCACCAAGCCGCCTTTCGCCGAAGACGTCGCTGGAAGACCCGAAGCCATCGCTGTCGACGAGACCGTTGAGATCATACTGGCGCAAAGCCGGGCCAAGCGTCCTCCAACGCAATCGTGTGGAGGGTG
>CBDUEF010000506.1:0-2104 GCA_965366095.1 uncultured Cypionkella sp.
ACCGCGCGCGGTGCGCTGTTCACTGCGATCCCAGCGCTTGACAAGGCAGGACTGGTCGAAATCATGTTTGCTGATGGGACAAAGATTTCCTCCAGCACTCCAGTGCCCGAACTGGCCGCCCTGCGCCGCTTTGGTGTTCAGTGGCAAGGTGATGACGCGTTTCAGGTTCACGCCTTTGAGAATGGCGCCGATTACGGCCAACCGGGCGATGTTTCCGCCGCCAACCCACAGCGGCCTGTTGCGGGCCTGGCCTCAACAAGCGGATTTCTTACACTCTTGGGGAATTCAGACGCGGAAGACCCGTTGATGGCCGAAATCTATACCTATCCAGCGGATTCGACCATTTCTACCAATGTTACCATCGAAGCAGCCGTTACGGCCAAAACCTGCGGTCGCGACCTGTTGGGCGATACCTTGTCAAGCGTGGCTGGCGAGCCTGTTGTGACCGAACTGACGCTGTCTATGCCCGAATGTAGCGCGATCGGTGACACTCTGGTGTTGAATAATCTCGCGCCTGACCTAAAGATCACCGCTGCAAACTAAGGTCAGGCGGTTCCTAAATGCGATTGAGAACGTGGTGCGCGGCGATCCTTGTCGCGCTTCTTGTTCCTGCTGTCTTGGCGGCACAGGATGTGACGCTTACCTCACGCAATGGGGCGTTGGCGCTATCGGGTACGCTGCAAAGCTATGACGGCGAATACTACCGGCTGGACAGCCAATACGGGCTTTTGACCATCGACGCGATGGGCGTGATCTGTGACGGCCCCGCTTGCCCGGATCTGACCGCGCCAAAATCGGTTGTGCGGTTTGTTGGGGAGGCAGGGATCGGAAACGCCCTCTTGCCCCCTTTGTTCCGGGCCTTTGCAATCAGCAGGGGCCTGACCTATGTGGAGCCAACAGGCCCCGGTGAACCAGCCGTTCTTCGCGACCCGGCAACAGATAAAGTATTGGTCGAATTTACTTTTATCCCATCCTCCCCGGATGCGGCACGTGTGGCAGCCAGAAACGGGCAAGCAGAGTTGATCCTTTCGGGCGTGACCGAGCCGGGTTTTTCCAACCGCACCTTGGCGCTCGATGCGCTGATCCCGATTGTTGCGCGCGACAATCCGATGCCTGCCGTCTCAACCATCGAACTTGCGCGCGCCCTTGCGGGCGAGGTTTCAAATTGGGCGCAGATTGGCGGGCCCGATATGCCCCTGGTTTTGCATGGGCTGGAACAAGACGCTGATCTGCAACGAGCGTTGGCGGCGCGCTTGGGTCGCAAGATAGCAGCAACAGTGACCCATCCTGATTTGGCCAGTCTTGCAAAGGCCGTCGCTGCGGATCCGTTTGCCTTGGCTGTGACAGGGCACGCAACGGCTGCGGAGGCTCGCGTGTTGCCGCTAACCGATAGCTGCGGATTTCCGCTGTTGCCCAGCGCATTGGCGATCAAGGCCGAAGACTATCCGCTGACCCTCCCGGTCTATCTGCTGACCCCGCCGCGCCGATTGCCTTTGGCCGCGCGCGAGTTTCTAGAGTTTCTCGCCTTGCCAGAGGCTCAAGCCGCGATTGTGCAGGCTGGCTATATCGACCGCCGCCCGGAACGCCAGCCGATGACATCCGACGGATTACGCCTGATCAACGCCATTCAGGGCGCGGGCGCGGAAACCACTTTGGCTGATTTGAAACGACTCGTCGACATGATGGCCGGGGCGGATCGGCTGTCGCTGACGTTTCGGTTCCAGGACGGCACCTCGGCGCTGGATGCGTCCAGCCGCCAGAATCTAAGTGATCTGGCCCAATTGCTTGAGGCAGATCAGTTCAAAGGCGAGGCGCTGACTTTGGCCGGCTTCTCGGATGGTTCAGGCTCTGCGGCGGCCAATCTCGATCTTTCCACCCAGCGGGCGGCAAGCATCCTGTCCGCGCTGAAAGACGCCGCACCCAGTCTGACCGAGGATCAATTGCCCAGAGTGGTTGGCTTTGGTGAGGCGCTGCCGATGGCTTGCGATGAAACTGCGGCAGGCAGGCGGTTGAAACGGCGGGGCCGGGGCCCGTTTGAACCCCGGGTTCTTTAAAATAACACCTTGTCCGTAACGGAAAATTAGGGGGGTTGTCCGGGTTTAGA
>CBDUEF010000507.1:0-2103 GCA_965366095.1 uncultured Cypionkella sp.
GTACCGCGCCGTTGATACCGGATTGCGCACCATTGATGTCGGCACCCTGACCGAGGCCGCGCAAAGCCTTGGCGCAAGCTGGTTCACCATACTTGCCCGGATCATCTTGCCGAATGTGCTGGTGGCGGTGCTGTCAGGGGCCTTCCTGACCTTTGCCATCGTGATCGGCGAATTCACCATGGCGGCGCTGCTGAACCGCCCCGCCTTTGGCCCCTATATGCAGCTTTTGGGCGCCAACCGCGCTTATGAACCGCCCGCTTTGGCCGCGATTGCCTTTGTGATCACCTGGGCCTGCATGGGGCTGATCCAACTTGTCACCCGCTTCTCAAAACACACACGGGCGCAGAATTGATGTCATATCTGGAAATCCAGCACCTTGAAAAATCCTTTGGCCCGCTGCGAGTGGTCAAGGATTTCAACCTGTCGATCGAACAGGGCGAGTTCATCTCGCTCTTGGGCCCCTCAGGCTGTGGCAAGACCACCGTTCTGCGGATGGTGGCGGGATTTGAAACCCCCTCGGGCGGCGCGATTGCCATTGACGGGCAGGACGTGACCACCCTGCGCCCCAATCAGCGCAATATCGGCATGGTGTTTCAATCCTACGCGCTGTTTCCCAACCTGACCGTGGCCCAAAACGTCGGCTTCGGCCTTAAGGTTGCAGGCAAGCCGCGCGACGAAATCAACGACACCGTTGCCGAAATGCTGGAGCTGATCGGCCTGCCCGCCCTTGGCAACCGCTTCCCGTTCCAGCTTTCGGGCGGACAACAGCAACGCGTTGCCCTTGCCCGCGCCTTGGCCGTGCGCCCGCGTGTGCTGCTGTTGGACGAGCCACTTTCGGCGCTGGACGCCAAAATCCGCGTGTCCCTGCGCGGCGAAATCCGTGAGATTCAAAAACGCCTTGGCATCACCACCCTGTTCGTGACCCATGATCAGGAAGAGGCGCTGTCGATGTCGGACCGGGTGGTGGTGATGAATGGCGGCGTGGCCGAACAGGTCGACGCGCCCTTCCGCATCTACAACCGCCCGGCCACCAAATTTGTCGCTGATTTTGTCGGCACCCTGAACACTTTTGACGCCGTGGTGCAGAACGCGGCCAGTGGCGAGGTCAAAATGGGCGGTGCCAGCTTTGGCATCGGCGAAGCCCTGCAGGCGAATGCGGGCCAGACCATCGCCCTCGCCCTGCGCCCCGAGGCGGTGCATCTGTCCTCTGCCGAGGCCCGCAATGTCACCCTGCCCGCCACCATCACCGAGGTGCATTTCATGGGCTCGGTGATCCGCATCAGGGCCGACGCTGGCGGCAATATGGTCTCGCTGGATACGTTCAACCGCCCCGACACCCCGCCGCCGCCCGTGGGGGCAAAGGTAACGCTGAACATCGCCTCCAGCGATTTCATCCAGCTTGGCAAATAGGCCAGCCCTGCTTGCCTTTTGCCTGAAATCCGCTCAATAGGCATTATGGATACCCATTACAGGAGTGGTTCATGCACCTGACCTCCTTCACCGATTACGGGTTGCGGATGCTGATGCGCATGGCCAGCGCGCCCGAGCGGGCCTTTACCTCGGCTGAGTTGGCCGAGGAATTTGGCCTGTCGCGCAATCATCTCAGCAAGATCATGCAACGCCTGTCAGCAGGCGGCCTGATCGCAACCCGGCGCGGCAGCGGCGGCGGCGCGGTGCTGGCCCGCGCGCCAAAAGCCATCTTTCTGGGCGAGATCGTGCAACTGCTAGAGCAGGATCAAGTGCTTGTCGAATGCTTTGCCAGCGATGGCGGGGGCTGTTCCATCACCGCGCAGTGCCGGCTTAAATCCCGCCTGCGCCGCGCCGAAATCGCCTTTCTCGCCGAATTGAATACAGCCAGCCTTGCTGATATCGCCCTCGATTGACAGCAAAGCCCCCGGCCCGCGACAAATCAACAGTCACGGCCGTCAATGGGTATCCAAACCGCAGTGGACACCACCCGTTCCCGTCGGCCTTTGGCACAAACTCCGCAAAGCCCCCTTGCACCCCCTATCACTTTCCCTTATCCCCTGACCATCAGAGGCGGGGGGGCCGGCAGGCTATGCGCTGGATTTCAAAACCATTTAGATCGGTTCGGTTCCGGTA
>CBDUEF010000508.1:0-2097 GCA_965366095.1 uncultured Cypionkella sp.
CGATGCGGTCGGATCGTGCCGGATCGGCTCGGTGAAAGCCAGCATCGGGCATCTGGATACGGCGGCGGGGGTGGCCAGTCTGATCAAGGTGGCGCTGGCGCTGCATCATCGGCAGGTGCCGCCAAGTTTGGGCTATGAGGCGCCCAATCCGTCGATTGATTTCGAGACCAGCCCGTTTCGGGTGAATGACAGACTGAGCGATTGGCAAAGCGATGGGCCGCGCATGGCGGGGGTGAACTCGCTGGGCGTGGGGGGCACCAATGCCCATGCGGTGCTGCAAGAGGCGCCTGCTCGGGTTGCGGGCGGCGAAAGCCTGTGGCCGTTCCAGCCGATTGTGCTGTCGGCAAAATCGCGGGGGGCGTTGGAGGCTGGGGCTCTGCGATTGGCTGTGCATCTGCGCGCCACTCCGGGGCAGGAACTGGCCGATGTGGCCTATACGCTGAAAGAGGGGCGGCGGGCGTTTGAAAAGCGCCGGGTTCTGGTGGCCGAAAGCCACGCCGAGGCCGCGCATCTGCTGGAGGGCGGCGATCCGCGCCGGGTGTTCAACCATGAATACTTGGGCGACAATCCCGAGGTGGTGTTCATGTTCCCCGGTGGCGGGGCGCAATATGTCGGTATGGCGCGCGATCTTTATGAGACCGAGCCGGTGTTTGCCGATTGGATGGATCAGGGTCTGGCGATCCTGCAGCCGAAGCTTGACTACGACATCCGCGCGCTGTGGTTGCCCGAGGCGGGGCATGAGGCGGCAGCGGCCGAGCGGTTGAAGAAACCATCGGTGCAATTGCCACTGATCATGATCACCGAATACGCGCTGGCGCAGCTTTACATCAGTTGGGGGGTAACGCCTGCGGCTTTGGTGGGTCATTCGATGGGCGAGAACACGGCGGCCTGTCTGGCCGGGGTGTTGTCGTTTGAAGATTGCATCGGGCTGATCCATCTGCGCGGGTCTTTGTTTGACACGATTGCGCCGGGGGGGATGCTGTCGGTGCCGATGGATGAGGCGGCGTTGCGGCCCTTTATTGTCGGCGATCTTGATCTGGCCTCGGTGAATGCGCCGGGGCTCTGTGTGGTTTCGGGGCCGGATGCGGCGCTGGAGGCTTTGGCGGCGAAATTGCTGGCCGAGGGCGTGGAGTCCAGCCGGATTGCGATTGATATTGCCGCCCATAGCCGGATGTTGGAACCTATTCTGGGCCGCTTTGGCGATTACCTGCGCCGCATCACGCTGTCGCCGCCGCGTCTGCCGATCCTTTCGAACCGAACCGGGCAGGTGTTAAGCGATGCCGAAGCTGTCAGCCCCGACTATTGGGTCGCGCATCTGCGCAATACGGTGAATTTTCAGGCCTGTATGGCGACGCTGACGGCTGAGGCCGGGCGGGTTTATATGGAGATGGGACCGGGGCGGGCGATGTCTTCGCTGGCGCAGGCCAATGGGGTGGCGGCGGGGCAAGTGATCCCGGCGCTGCGCCATCCTGAACAGAAAATGGCCGATGACGCCTGGCATATCGCCAGCATCGCGCGGCTGTGGGCCTGTGGTGTGGCGGTGGATTGGGCGCCGATCTGGGGCGATGCTGCGCGCTTGCGGGTGCCGCTGCCCGGCTATGCGTTCCAGCGCCAGACCTATTTCATCGAGCCGGGCAAGGCCGAAACCGTTGAGGCGGCGGCGCTGCCTGCGCGCATCGACGATATCGGCGGCTGGGGCTGGAAGCCGCATTGGCGACCGGCGGCCACCGGCTTTGATTTCGAGGCTGATCTTGAGGATGCAGCGATCCAAAGCTGGCTGATCTTTGCGGGCGAGTCTGGTTTGGGAATGCAGGCGGCACAAAAGTTGCGCGCGGCGGGGCATCGGGTGACGACGGTGCGCACCGGCGATGCCTTTGGCCCCGATGGCGAGGGCGGCTATGTGCTGGCCCCCGAACGTGGCCGCGAGGGCTATGATCAGTTGATCCGCGAATTGGTGGCCAAGGGCCACACGCCAAACCGGATCGGGCATTTCTGGCTGGTGACGCGGGGCGAAGAGTTCCGCCCCGGTTCCAGCTTTTTCCACCGCAATCTGGAGCAGGGGTTTTATTCGCTGCTGTTTTTGGCCCAAGCCATTGC
>CBDUEF010000509.1:0-2090 GCA_965366095.1 uncultured Cypionkella sp.
TCGCGATTGCCCAAACTGTCGATAAATTGCACCGCCCCATTGGCCGCAATCTTGTAACTGGTCACGCCGTTTTCCAGCCCCGACAGCACCAACAGGTAGCGATCCGGTCCAATGGTGACGGACGCCAAATCACTGATATCGGCCAGATAGGCCTTTGGCCCATCGGTGATGGTGGCCACTTGCACCATCGCGCCGCTGGCCGACAGCGTAAACACCCGCAGTCCAGCAGCGCCGCGTTGCGCCACCACGGCAATATCAGTATCGCCGAATTCAAAAATCTCTACAGCCGTCACCCCGCTCAGGCTACCAAGGTTGGTTGAAACCGCCACCGGGGCTGCGGGCGCGCCATTGGCCCCAATGGGGGCCGCGCGCAACACATCACCAAAACTCGAAAACACTAACAGCCGCTGCCCGCCCGCCCCCTGTTGCAGCGCCAGATCGGCCCCCGGCGCATTGGTTTCCACCACCGGGCGGGCCGGTGCGGGCGCCGGGCCCAGCACAAACGAGCCCACCAGATTGTCGCTGCGCGATGAATAGATCAGCCGCGTATAGCCTTGCTCTTGCACAACGGCCAGGCCTTCAGAAATCGCTGAAAACCCAAGGCTTTGCGCCGAGTATCTGGAGATCGCCTGAAGCTGCACCCTGAACGCCTCTCTGCTCACACTACCCATCTTTGTTGTGGCCGTCAGGCAGGCGCTGGTGGTGGCCCAAAAGCGGCAGGACTGTGGATCATCGCCGCAATTGTCGACAAATCCACCGCATTTTCGCCTCTTGGCTTAACCTTCGCGAAAGCCGGGCCCGGCAGTCTGGGCCAAGGGTAAAACGGGTGTGACATGGGACAGATAACAGGCAACGGCACCGCCGTGACCGGCCTTGGCGGGGCTGCGGGATATGGCGAGCTGATGATTTCGGGGCTGGATGAGGGCTCGGTTCAGATCGACGCGCGGGCGGTCTTTGAAAATGGCCTGACGATTGGCGGAGTCACCTATGCTGCGGATAAACTCTTTGTTAATGTCAACGGCATGCTGGGGATCGGTGGCGCAATTTTGGGCCTTCCGATCGATCTCGCGGCGATGACCTTTCCCTTCATTGCGCCCTTCAAGTCCGATGTGGACATCCGCCTTGATGGCGAAGGCGCGGAAAGCGGCCCGATCTGGGTGGATATCGACCCGATGAATGATGTGATCACCATCACCTGGTCCGAAGTCGGCTTTTACCGCCGCAATGCCAGCCTCACCAATGTCTTTCAATTGCAGCTTTATGATCAAGGCAATGGCAATTTTGACGTGGTGCTGCGCTATCAAAGCATCCGCTGGGTGTCGGGCGATCTTGAGGGCGGCTGGAACGGTTTAGGAGGCAAGGCTGCCGAATTGGGCTTGCGATTGGCGGCTTCGGGCGCTGTCACCTATCTGGACGGCTCAGGGATTGAGGCGTCTTTGCTGGCCCTGCCGCAAACGCTTGGCAACACCGGCGTGGCAGGCTTGTATATCTACCATTCCAACAACGCCCCACCTCCTCCACCGCCACCTCCACCGCCTCCCATCGCAACCGAAGGCGCCGATACGATAAACGGCACCGCCCTCGCCGATACGCTGTCGGGCCTTGGCGGCGATGATGTCTTTATCGCCAGCACCGGGGCAGACCTGCTTGACGGCGGCGCAGGCTTTGATCTGGCCGATTATTCCAGCGCAGCCTCGGCAATAACCGTGGATTTGGCCACGCCTGCGCGCAACACCGGCCTTGCCGCAGGCCATCGGCTGATCAACATCGAGGCGCTGCGAGGCTCGGGTTTTGCCGATACCTTGGCAGGCGACGCTATGGCCAACCGGCTGGAAGGCGGGGCGGGCAATGACAGCCTGAGCGGACGCGACGGCGCCGACAGCCTCTATGGCGGCGGCGGGGATGATACGCTTGACGGTGGCCTTGGCGCGGACCGGCTTGACGGTGGCGCGGGCTTTGATCTTGCCAGCTATGCCACCGCCATCACCGGCTTCAAGGCCAGCCTGCTGTCAGCCGCGATCAACACCGGCGCGGCGGCGGGCGATATCTATACCGATATCGAGGGCCTGATCGGCGGCGCGGGCAATGAC
>CBDUEF010000510.1:0-2077 GCA_965366095.1 uncultured Cypionkella sp.
GTCACAGGAATTACCAGCGCTACCGTTTCCCCGCTTACGCCCGGCGCCTCTGCCAGCGCGGCCTTGGGTGGAGATTTCAACACGTTTCTCAAGATGTTAACGGTGCAGATGCAGAATCAGGATCCAATGAACCCAATCGATTCCGCAGATTACGCCGTGCAACTCGCCACTTTTTCGGGGGTTGAGCAACAGGCCAGAACCAATCAATTGCTTGAGGGGTTGAATGGGCAATTTGGCGTTCTGGGCATGTCGCAATTGGCTGGATGGGTTGGGCAAGAGGCGCGGTCTTCCGCTCCGGCCTATCTTGGCGACAAGGCGGTCAGCATTAGTTATACGTCTGCCACTACTGCCGATAAGGCGGTTCTGGTGGCGCGTGATGCCTCGGGCAATCTCGTATCGCGTGAAGAGGTGCCGCGCGGAGAGAATGCCTATCTTTGGTATGGTGGCGATGTGTCGGGAAACCCGCTGCCGAGCGGCCTTTACCAGCTTTCTTTGGAAAGCTATTCAGGTGAAACCCTGCTTGGCACTTCGGCTGTGGAAAGCTATTCCCGCATTCTTGAGGCACGTGGTGGCTCTGCGGGCGCGACATTGGTTCTCGAAGGCGGGGTAGAGGTGCCTGCAACCCAGATTTCGGCCCTGCGCCTGTCTTAAATCACCAAACGCGGCCCAAGATCAGACCCAAGGCGAACACCGCAGCCGTCCCGAAAATCAGCGCGATCCGTGGCCACAGGCTTTTGGCAACGATGACCTGCGGCACCTCGGCCTGGCGGATCAAGGCGGCTTCAACCAAGCGCGGCAGGCGCGGCCCAAACCGCGCCAACACCTTGGCCGTCAGGGCCAGATCGCGTAACAACGCAAGTGGTCCGACATTGCGCGCCACATAAGATTCCACAACCGGCTTTGCCACCTGCCAAATGTTGATATGCGGATCAAGACTGCGGGCCACGCCTTCAACAACAACCATGGTACGCTGTAGCAGGATCAACTCGGTGCGAGTTTCCATACCAAATCGCTCAGTTACTTCGAACAAATAAGACAGCAGCCGTGCCATCGACACCCGCGTTGCCTCCAGCCCGAAAATCGGCTCGCCTACCGCCCGCAAGGCGCGGGCGAATTCATCGATATCGCGGTCAGGCGGCACATAGCCTGCCTCGAAATGCACTTCTGCCACCCGGCGGTAATCCTTGCGGATAAAGCCCATCAGAATCTCGGCATAGACGCGGCGGGTGTATTCATCAATTCGCCCCATGATCCCAAAATCATAGGCGATAATATCCCCGTTCGCCGCCACTTTCAGATTGCCCTGATGCATGTCGCCATGGAAAAATCCGTCGCGTAGAGCATGGCTGAGAAATAATTGTAGCACCCGCGCGGCCAGAATCTTGCGGTCATGCCCCGCCGCATCCAGCGCCGGATTGTCTGATAAAGAAATCCCCTCGGCCCAACCCAGCGTCATCACCGAGCGCCCCGAAAGCGGCCAGATCACCGAGGGCACCTGAAACCCTGCGTCGGCCTTGGTATTGTCGGCAAACTCGGAGGCCGCCGAACATTCCAGCCGCAGATCCAACTCGCCCATCACCACGCCTTCGAAATGGGTGATCACATCCATAGGGCGCAAGCGGCGCGACGAGGGGGCCAGAAATTCAATGCTGCGGGCGGCAAAATAAAACGCATCAATATCCTTGCGAAAGGCGCGCTCGATCCCCGGGCGCAGCACTTTCACCGCCACCTCGCGCCCAGAATCAGCCAGCCGCGCGCGGTGAACCTGCGCGATAGAGGCTGCGGCCACGGGTTCGGAAAATTCGGAAAACACCTCGGCCACCGGTTGCATCAATTCTTCGGCGACCATCGCCTCGGCGATCGATTTGGGAAAGGGTGGCAGCTTGTCTTGCAGGTATTTCAACTGCTCGGCCAATTCATCGCCCACAATATCGGGGCGCGTCGACAGGATCTGGCCAAATTTGATATAGGCCGGGCCCAGCGCCGTTAGCGCCCGCGTGGCAGGCGGCAGGGCCGGGTCACCCTTCAGCCCCAACCACTTGAACGGCCAGCCCAGCAACCGCGCCGCAAAGCGCAA
>CBDUEF010000511.1:0-2064 GCA_965366095.1 uncultured Cypionkella sp.
GTTGCGGGTAGATGGTGGGAATTGCTCCGGCATGGACACAAAGGCCGATCACATGCGGGTGGTGGCTGGCAAGTGCGGCCAGCGTGCGGTCGAAATAGCCGCCGCCATAGCCCAGACGGAAGCCCGCCCTATCCCATCCCAGCATCGGGGCCAGGGCCACATGCGGGATCACCTGTTCGGCGCTGGATGGGGGCACCGGGATATTCCACACACCCCGCTCCATCGCCATTCCCGGCGTCCAGATGCGAAACACCAAAGGCGCCTTTTCCACCTCGACAATCGGCAGGGCGATGCGCCAGCCATTCTCATGCAGCTTGGTCAGCCAGAACCGCAGGTCGGGTTCGGATTTGATCGGCCAATAGCCTGAAAGGATGGGGTTTTCGGGCAAAGTGAGGGTGGCAAGATGGCCATCCATATGCCGCGCCATCGCGGCGGCGATATCTTGGCGGGTGTCCACCGAAAGGGCGGCGCGGGCGTCGCGCAGGCGCACACGCTCGGCCTTGCGCCAGCGCGCCACATCGCGGGCTTGGCCTGCATCCACGGCCAATGGGTCGAAATACTGCGGGTCGATCTCATGCGCGAGGCACGGCGGCGAGGCAAAGCCGTGTGGCGGATCATTGGGGTCTTGGGACATGGCTTTTCCTTTCGGCAAGCGTCAGTTTGCGTCGGTCTTGCGGGGCATCGCGCGCTTTTGCACCGGGCGCGCCAAGGCAAGCATCGGTGCATAGATCACCGCAAAGCCGCCAAAGGCCAGAATCCAAGCCGTCCCGGCCAGATGCAGCGGCCACATCTCGCCGGGCAGCGCGCCAGAGGCAAAGCGCGCCAGCACCGCCACGATCAGGGCGATATAAAGGGCCGCAATCGGTTTGGTGGCATGCAGCGGCCGGCCCGAATGGCCCAGACTGGCGCGGGTCATCACCGCCAAGGTCATCAGGCCGATGGCCCCTGCCATCCACAAATGCTGCGCCGCCGCCGCCATTTCGGGCAGCAAATACCCGCCTGCAATCGCCAGAAATCCAAGCGGCACAAAGGCATAGCCCGCATGCAGCACCCAGACCAAAGCCTCACGCCCACAAAGCCAGCCCTGCCACCGCGACAACCGCCACAAATGTGCGGCACCCACCAAACCACAAGCCAGCGCCGTCACCGCCTGATCGGGCCAAAGCGCCCAAAGCAGCAGGGCAAAGCCCGAAACAAACAGCACCAGCCTGTCGCCCTTGCCCATCGGCGCGGGCAGGCGCTGCTCTCGCTGCTCCCCCAGCCAGTTGCGGGTAAAACTGGGCACAATCCGCCCGCCAATCACCGAAATCAGCATCACCGCCGCCGCCAGCCCAAAGCGCAATCCCGCCCCCTGTGCCGGATAACCGCCCTGCGCCGCATCCATGTGAAACCCCAGATTGGCCAACGCCCAAAGGCCAATAAGCCCCAAAACGATCAGGTTTTTCCAATTCTTGCCGCTCACAATCTCCCTCCCGAGCAGCGCCAAAAGCGCCAACGGAAAGGCCAGATCCAGCATCGCTGCCACCGCCCAGGGCATCCAGCCCGAGACCGCAATCGCAATGCGCCCGATGATCCAAAGCGCGACCAGCAACGCCAATGGCTTGCCCACGACAGGCAAGCGCCCGGTCCAGTTAGGCACCGCCGTCAGCAGAAATCCGGCCATCACCGCGCCGAGATAGCCGAAGAGAAACTCATGCGCATGCCAGGACACGGCGTCAAAAGCGGTTGGCAGCGGATCGCGCCCCGAGAGCATGAAAATCCAGATCGCCATCGCCACCGCCGCCCAGATTGCGCCCAAAAGAAAGAACGGGCGGAACCCGAAACTCAGGATCGCGGGCCCGTTCCAGGCGCGCATCTGTTCGGCGGTGCTGCTCATTTCTCGGTCTCTTTCAGACGGGCAAGACAGGCCTCGGCCTCGGTTGCGATCTGGTTCAAGCGCTGGGCGGCCGTGGGAATATCTGTAATCGATCCAAGCCCTTGCCCGGCATAAAGCGCCATCGCCTCAAGATTGCCGGTGGTGTTGCGCAGGGGCGAGTCGGTGGCAAAGCGCAAGCGCGGAGCGCC
>CBDUEF010000512.1:0-2060 GCA_965366095.1 uncultured Cypionkella sp.
CAGCATGGCCGCAGAGACCGGGCCAATCCCGGGGATGGACCGCAGAAGCCGTGCCTTTGCAGCCGAGGTTTCCTCCTGAGCAATGACGCTTTCGATCCGTCGTTCGGGTAATCCCCCCGTTTTTAGCGGGGCACATTGGTAGAATTCACGCGGCCATTTTCAGTTTCTGTGCGGGTGTGATGCCGCCTATGCCCATATTGGGCCGTTCGTTGTTGTAGGTCCATAGCCACTGCGTGGCGAATTCCTGTGCCTCCTCGATAGTTTCAATGATGTATTGGTCGAGCCATTCATGCCGGACGGTTCGGTTGTAGCGTTCGACATAGGCGTTCTGCTGCGGCTTGCCGGGTTGTATATGTTTTAAGGCGATGCCTTGGTTTGCAGCCCATTCCATCAGCCTGCCACTGACATATTCCGGGCCGTTGTCGACTCGTATCGTGAACGGCTTGCCGCGCCATTCGATGATCTGGTTCAGGCTGCGGATGACGCGTTCGGCAGGAAGCGAGAAATCCACTTCGATGCCCAGCCCTTCGCGATTGAAGTCGTCCAGGACGTTCAGCAGCCGAAACTGTCTGCCGTCCTCCAGGCGATCTGCCATAAAGTCCATGGACCAGACCATGTTTGGTGCTTCCGGCACGGCCAGTGCATCCGGCTTGTCCCGCTTCAGCCGTTTGCGTGGCCGGATCCGAAAGTTGAGCTCAAGCTCGCGGTAGATGCGGTAAACGCGCTTGTGGTTCCAGCAATGCCCTTGGACATTGCGCAGATAAAGGAAACATAGGCCGAAGCCCCAGTTCTTCTTCGCCCGCGTCAAACCGACCAGCAGATCGGCGATCTGTTCGTTCTCGCCGTTCAGCTTGGCCTTGTAGCGATAGCAGGTTACGCTGACGTCGAAGGTGCGGCAGGCAAGCGCAATGCTTACCCCGCGCATCGCCACTGCTTTCCCGGCCATCTCCCGGCGGTGAGATGGCCGTGTCATTTTTTTCCCAGAGCCTCTTTGAGAAGTTCGGCCTGCATGCTCATCTCCGCATACATTTTCTTGAGCCGGCGGTTCTCTTCTTCCAGCGCCTTCATCTGGCTGATCATCGACGCATCCATGCCGCCGTACTTGGCTCGCCATTTGTAAAATGAGGCCGTGCTCATACCGTGTTCACGGCACAACTCAGGCACCGGGACGCCACCTTCCGCCTGGCGCAGGATCGTTAGGATTTGCGGTTCGCTAAATCTGCTCGTCTGAGCTACTCCCCAACTGTTGGACAGATTTCCGGTAGATTTAAGCTACTGCCTGCACCTGCTGATCGGTTTGGGTTGCGTTGAAGTAAACCACGGCGGGCGGTTGACCGCCATGGGCGGCGTGGGGCCGCAGGTGGTTGTAGAAAGTGATCCAGCGCCCGATGCCAGCGCGCGCCTGCGATCCGGTTTCCCAAGCATGCAAATAGACGCATTCATACTTCAGGGACCGCCAGAGACGCTCGATGAAGATGTTGTCGAGGTATCGTGCTTTGCCGTCCATCGAGATCTTGGTCTTTGCCCGCTTCAGCCGATCGGTCCAGTCGAACGACGTGAACTGCGACCCCTGATCCGTATTCATGATCTCGGGCGGGCCGAACTTGTGGATTGCCTCGTTCAAAGCCGCGACGCAGAACTCGGCCTCCAACGTGTTGGAGATGCGCCAGGCCAGCACCTTGCGGGTGAACCAGTCCATGATGGCCACCAAGTAGAGGAACCCTTTGCGCATCGGCAGGTAGGTGATGTCGGCGCACCAGACTTGGTTGGGCCTGTCGATGCGCAGCCCGCCCAGCAGATAGGGATAGGTCTTGTGCCCCTTCGCGGGCGTGCTGGTGTTCGGTTTCTGGTAGATCGGCATGAGTCGCATAAGGCGCATCAGCCGCCGGATGCGCTTTTCATTCACGGCATGACCCTCGTTCTGCAGGTGCCATGTCATCTGCCGGACACCATAAAACGGGGTGTCCAGGAACTGTTTGTCGACCTTCAACATCAGGTCAAGGTTCAGCGCCGTCTCGCCCTGAGGCGCATGGTAAAACGACGACCGAGAGATCGACAGC
>CBDUEF010000513.1:0-2052 GCA_965366095.1 uncultured Cypionkella sp.
AGTGCGACGCGGTAAGTATATCATATGACCGACCACATGAGAGAGAAACCGTGACACACCCCTACCAAAACACCCCGACCGCAAAGCTGATTGCTGACCGTATACGCGATCTGTCCTTCAAGAAGACCCAAGCGGAAATCGCGTCCGAGGCAGGCTTTGCCAACGCGAACATGATGACCTTCTTGAAAACCGGCAAAAACAAAGTGCCGCTTGATCGAGTGCCTTCGCTGGCAAGGCCCTTGAGGTCGATCCAGCTTACCTCATGCGTCTGGCGCTTGACCAGGCGGTCGGCACGACGGCTGCGAAAGCGATCACCGATATCTTCGGCACACCGGCAACCGAGAACGAGCGCGGCTGGCTTGCGGAGCTGCGTGACGCATCCGACAACACCAACCCACGTCTGACAGCGCGCTCGCGTGCAGCGTTGAGAGGAATCTTTGGCAAATGAGCGACACCGTGTTCACTCTACCGATGGTCCCGGCGGGGCCATGGGACCAGCTGACCGAAAACGAGAAGTCTTGGATCGAGTTCATCAGGATCATCTCTTGTGGCAGTGACCCGCGCATCAGCCCTGCGCGCATCAGAGCGTTGAGTGAGCTCCTTGATGCGGGACGGGGCGTCGGATGAGGAAGGGTCAGCCGTTCCCCTGCATCCAGACAGTCGACCCACTTGCCCACCGATCCCGACAATGATCAAAATTACGTTTATGAATCATAGCGATGGGCAACGCCGATACGACAGCGGCGATCTCGCATAGCAAATCCCAGAGGGACGAATCTTTTTTCTCATCCCAACCAACAGATGCCAATTGCCTGACTATAGACTTAAGGTAACAACGTGAGTTTGCCCCTATGTCTGCGCCCGTAACGCTGTCTGATCTTCAAAAAATGCACCGCATGGCGGCGGCGCTTGTCGTTTCTGACCCGATCTATCTGCCTGTGTTTGAGCGTATCGAACATGAACTTTCGACGATTGAAACTAAGAACGACGCAATCAGCCGTGCCCGCGCTATCGCTTTGGTTACCAAGCGAGGAATGCGGCCTGACATTGTTGTAGTCGTAACGCCAGAGGGACAGCTTTTGACGAGCATCGGCCAGGCTGTCGAATATCTCCTCGTTGAGGCATTCGTCCCGCAGGCTGCCGTTGAACGACTCGATGTAGCCATTCTGCTGCGGCTTGCCCGGATCAATGTAATGCCATTCTACACCGTTGTCGTTGGCCCACTTCAGGATGGCCTTGCTGGTGAACTCGGTGCCATTGTCACTGACTATGTAGGCGGGTTTTCCATAGATCCGGACGAGAGCGTCCAGCTCTCGCGCAACCCTGCCCCCCGAGATGCTGGTGTCGGCGACCAAGCAGAGGTTTTCGCGGCAGCAATCGTCGTTCACCGCCAGAATACGGAATTTGCGGCAAGCCCCGAATGTGTCGGACAGAAAGTCCAGCGACCAGCGCTGGTTCGGCCGCAGCGCGATTGGTATTGGCGTGCGGCTGCCACGCGCCCGCTTTCGGCGGCGGCGGACCGACAACCCTTCCTCACGATAAAACCGGTAAAGCTTCCTTTCGTTCATCACCATGCCCACGCGCTCCAACATGACACCAATGCGCCGATACCCAAACCGGCGCCGCTTTTCGGCGATCTTGTGCATTTCCAGACGGATATCCGGGCTATCGGGCGGCCTGGTGCGCCGCACCGTCTTCGGATCGACCCCGACCAGAACGCAAACCCGGCGCTGTGAGATCGGATGATCCCTCACAGCCCGCAGCACCGCGTCCCGCCGTTGCACCGGCGTCGTCATGGCTTTCCCAGAAGATCCTTGAGCACGACATTGTCGAGCATCACATCTGCGACCAAACGCTTCAGCTTCGCGTTTTCGTCCTCAAGCTGCTTGAGGCGTTTGGCGTCAGACAGCTCCATCCCGCAATACTTGGCCTTCAGCTTGTAGAATGTCGCAGGGCTCAGCCCATGCTTGCGACACAGCTCGGACGTCGGCAAACCGGCCTCCTGCTCTTTGATCATCCCGATAATCTGCGCTTCGGTGAAACGGCTTTTCC
>CBDUEF010000514.1:0-2051 GCA_965366095.1 uncultured Cypionkella sp.
AGGATTTCCCGGTCACTTCATTCTTGGAGGAAAGCCATGAAATACGTCACAGGGTTAGGCGGATTTTTCTTTCGCGCCAAGGACCCCGCAGCGTTGGGGGAGTGGTATGAGCAAGCCTTGGGCGTGCCGGCCTATGAAAAGGGCTGGACCCAAGCCAGCGGCCCGACCGTCTTTGCGCCCTTTCCTTCGGGCACCGATTATTTCAGCAGGCCCGAGCAGCAATGGATGCTGAATTTCCGGGTGCGTGATCTGGATGGCCTGATGGCGCATCTGCGCGGGTTAGGGATCGAGATCATCACCAACCCCGATTGGGACTCTGAGGTTGGCCGTTTTGCCCGAATCCATGACCCGGAAGGCAATCCGGTCGAGTTGTGGGAACCGGCAGGTGAGGGGGCGTGAGGCTGGCGCAAAAGGGGTTCGGGGCGGTCCGCCACAGGCTAAGGTGCCACAAAAAAGGCCCCGGCGGTTGCCGGGGCCTTTTTCATGTCGGACGAAATCAAACCGAGGTTTGCTCCAGCGCGCGCGGGGTGTCCGCCTTGAGCGCAATCTCGATCCGGCGGGGTTTCAGAGCCTCGGGCATTTCGCGCACAAGGTCGATATGCAGCATCCCCAACTCATGCTCGGCCCCGGTCACGCGGACATGATCGGCCAGAGCAAAACGGCGCTCGAAGGCGCGGGTGGCGATGCCGCGGTGCAGATAGGTCTTACCCTCGGCCTCGGGGGCCTTGCGGGCAGTGATAAGAACGGCGCCTTCCTTGACCTCGACCGACAGCTCTTCAGGCGTGAACCCGGCGACAGCGATCGAAATACGATAAGCGTTTTCGTCAATCTTCTCAATATTGTAAGGCGGATAGGTCGGCTGTGCCACATCGGCAGTCAGCGCGCGGTCCATCAGATCGGCAATGCGGTCATAGCCAACGGTGGCGCGGTATAGCGGGGCGAAATCAAGGTTACGCATGGTCATCCTCATATCAAGCGATGGGCTCTGTCGAGCGCGTTCAACCCTCCCTTTGGGGACGGGTCAGGGAAACAAAGGCCCGTCATGGCACCTTTGCCCAATTGATATGGGAAGGGGTTTGCGTAGGTTCAAGGGGGCGGGATCAGGGTGATTTGGCCGGTGCTTTGATGAATTTAGCCCCGCTGGCGGTTCCGCCCGACAACAATCTTGGCTGAAAAGCCGAACCACTGGGGTCGTCGTTCATTGCGGTCATCAAGGTGGCCAGAGGGATGGTCACCGACGTGCCCAAGGCCACGCGTTTGCCATCAACTTCGGCCTTTGCCGACACGATGGAGACGATTTTTTCGATCCCATCGCGCAGGGCAAAAATCGGCGCTCCCGAGGAGCCGAAATCGACATCGCAATTCATCACCACGATCGAGGGTTGGCGGTCCAGCACATGACAGGACCGTTGCAGCGAGGGCACCTCGGCCCGGTCCTGGGCATAGGATACCACACTGACCTGATCCCCGGCGGCGGGCCCGGTATCGGTGGTAAAGGGCTTGATCGAGGGCAGGCGGATTGGTTGATCCAGCCGCAAAAGCGCGAGATCAAAGGCCACGCGGTCAAGGTTCTCGGCGCCGGAATAGACGTAATCGGGATGCGGCAGCGCGGTTTTGATATGGCGATAGGCCTCGGCACGGCCACTGCGCCAACCGGCCAGAAACTCGATGCTGGCCACATCGACGCGCGCGCCGGTTTCCTTGTCGAACAGGCAATGCGCGGCCGTCAGCACCAGATCGGGCGCAATCAGGGTGGCGGTGCAAAACCCGCGCGTGCCAAGGTTAAGCCGCCCAACGGCGCGCCAGCCCCGCATATCATCGCCGGTTTGCATCGCCTCAAGACGGGTGTCTGTGGTTTGCGCCAAAACTGGTGCGGCCAAGGGCAGCGCAAGGCAGAGCAAGAGCAGGAAAAGGCGCATGAGATCTCCGCAGTTTTGGCGGGTGTAGTCTGGCAATCGGGCAAATCTATGGCGCTGCGAAATCGGCCAAGGCAGGGGGGCGTGGCCCCCCGGTCGCCCAATCCAAGAGTTCCACCGTATGCACCAGCGGAA
>CBDUEF010000515.1:0-2050 GCA_965366095.1 uncultured Cypionkella sp.
GTCAGCAGATCCGGTGTAACTCCGGGGCCGACGGTATAGTCCGGATGAAAGAGAAATGCGTCCCCCGGCAACAGCCGGCTCTGGCCCCATGGCCGGGGCCCGCCGCTGCCAAAGGGCGGCTTTCACCCTGATTGATGTAGGGTCGTGAAAGGAGCCAAACATGAATCAGTCCCCCCAATTTTTCCCACTTCGAGGCGCAGCCTATATGGTGCTGGCAGGCATGGCCTTTGCCGCGGCCAATGCCATCACCTGGACCGTCACCTATAAGCTCGGGTTCAAACCGCAATCGGATGCCTTCTGGCAATACGCGATTGCGCTGGTCTTTGCGCTGCCGTTCCTGTGGCAACAAGGCGTCGCGGGCCTGCGCACCCGCCACCCTTTGCTGCATATCTTGCGCGTGATCCTGTCGGCGCTTGGCGTGCAGGCCTTCGTGATGGCCTTCGCCAGCGGCCTGCCGACATGGCAAGTCGTCGCCCTTGTGATGACCTCACCGTTTTTCGTCCTGATCGGCGCGGTGCTGTTCTTGCGCGAAACCGTCTCGGCCAACCGCTGGATCGCCGCCAGCATCGGCTTTGCGGGCGCGATGGTGCTGCTAAAGCCATGGGAGACGGGCTTCCCGCTCACCACGCTTTACCCGCTCGCGGCCGCCGTCTTATGGGGCGCCGCCTCGCTGATCACCAAACGCCTGACACGAGAGGAGCCGCAAACCGCCATCACCATGTGGCTTTTGGTGCTGCTTACCCCGATCAACGCAGGGCTCTCGCTGCACGCAGGGTTCGAGTTGCCCAGCGGCGCGATCCTGTGGCTGCTCCTGCTCGGGGGTGTGCTGATGTTTGCCGCCCAACACCTGCTCACGCTGTCATACGCCAATGCCGACGCCGCCTTCGTGCAGCCCTTCGATGATCTGAAACTGCTCTCGAACATCTTCGTCTCATGGCTGATCTTTGGCGATATCCCCAGCGGCACCTATTGGCTGGGCATCGCGCTGATCCTTGCAGGCTCGGCCTATCTTTTGTGGTCCGAGGGCCAAAGACGACAAATCACACCGCAACCCGCCTGAAACCGCTTGACCATTGCAGGCAGGCACCCCAGCCTGCCTGCATGTCGAAACACCCCAGCCCCCGCGTCGCCACCCGCGCCCTGATCCTGCACGAAAACCGGCTGCTGCTGGTCAATGCCTTTCCCGGCACGCGCTCTGATCTGTGGTGCGCACCGGGCGGCGGCGCAAAACCCGGCCAATCCCTGCCCGACAATCTTGCCCGCGAAGTGATGGAGGAAACCGGCCTCACCATCACCGTCGGCGCCCCCGCCCTGATCAACGAATTTCACGACCCGGCCTCGGGCTTTCATCAGGTCGATATCTTCTTTCGCTGCACCATCACCGCAGGCACCCTGTCCGATAGCTGGCGCGACCCCGAAGGCGTGGTCACCCGCCGTAAATTCTTCCCCCGCTCCGATCTCGACTTGGGGCGCATCCGCGTCAAACCCGATAGCCTCGCCGCCGCCGCTTGGGATCAAGGCGCGCTGCTTTATGATCCCTTGGAACGCTTGGTCCGATGAGCCGCGCTTTCGTCAAGGAAGGCGACGGCGCCCTCGATCCGCTGCCCGCCCTGCCGCTGTCGCCCCATCCCAACTACGTCACCCCGCGTGGCCTTGCCGCTCTGCAAACCCGCCTCGCGCAGTTGCAAACCACCCTGCAATCCCTTCGCGCCCGCCCCGACCGGCTGGATAAACTCCCCGAAGCCGCCACCGAACGCGACATCCGCTATACCGAAAGCCGCCTGCGCACGGCCATCGTGATCGACCCCGCCACCGTGCCGCTGAAGGAGGCCGCCTTCGGCCTGATCATCACCGTTGCCGATGAAAACGGTCTCGAAACCCGCTACGAGATCACCGGCGAAGACGAGGCCGACGCCACAATAAACCGCATCACCCCCCACTCCCCCCTCGCCCGCGCCCTCATCGGCTCGCAACCCGGCGATCAGGTGATCTGGCGCAAACCCTCAGGCAACCAAACCCTCGACATCCTCGCCATCACCGCGCCCTAAAC
>CBDUEF010000516.1:0-2031 GCA_965366095.1 uncultured Cypionkella sp.
ATGAAACCCGCTACCCCGATCAGGCACAAGAGGCCCGCGCCGCCTTTATCCGCGTTACCCGCAAGATGGCGGCGATGCTGAATGATCTGACCTCCGAGGGCTATGTCTTTCGCACCGATCTGCGCCTGCGCCCGGATGCCGCCGTAACGCCCGTTTGCCTGTCTATGGCCGCTGCCGAGTCCTATTATGAGAGCGTCGGGCGCACATGGGAGCGCGCGGCCTATATCAAGGCCCGCCCCTGCGGCGGCGACATTGCAGCGGGCAATCGGTTCTTGCACACGCTCACCCCCTTTGTGTGGCGCAAACATCTTGATTTCGCGGCCATTCAAGACGCCCATGACATGCGCTTGCGCATCCGCGAACATCGCGGATTGAACGGCCCGCTGACGGTTGAGGGCCATAACATGAAACTTGGCCAAGGCGGCATCCGCGAGATCGAGTTTTTCACCCAGACCCGCCAGCTTATCGCCGGGGGCCGCGATCCCTCCTTGCGCGACCGCACCACCTTGGGCGGGCTGGTGGCACTTGCGGCCAAAGACTGGGTGCCAGAGGCCACGGCGCAAGAGCTGTCCAGCCTCTACCTTGCCCATCGCGAGGTGGAGCATCGCTTGCAGATGGTCAATGATGCGCAAACCCATGACATGCCGGTCACTGCCCAAGGCGTCACCCGAATCGCTGCCTTTTGCGGCCAGACCGATGCCGAGTTTCGCAGCGGCCTGTTGGACCGCCTGACCCGCACCGACACCCTGACCGAGGGTTTTTTCGCCCCCTCTGCCGCCGAAGACGGCCCGGAACTGACAGATGAGGCCCGCAGCATTGTCGGGGGCTGGTCCAGCTATCCCGCCTTGCGCTCGGATCGCGCACAAACCATCTTTCGACGCCTGCGCCCGATGCTGTTGAAACGCCTGCAACGCGCCGCCCATCCGCATGAGGCTTTGGTCACCTTTGATGGGTTTCTGTCGGGCCTGCCTGCCGGGGTGCAGATCTTTTCGCTGTTCGAGGCCAACCCCAGCCTTGTCGATCTGATCATCGACATTGCCGCCACCTCGCCCACCCTCGCGCTGTATCTGTCGCGCAATTCGGCGGTGCTGGATGCGGTGATTGGCGGGTCGTTCTTTGCCCCTTGGCCGGGCCGCGCGGGCCTGACACATGATCTTGGCAAGCGGCTGGAGCTGGCGCGCGATTATGAGGCGCGGCTGGACGAGGCAAGGCGCTGGATGAAGGAATGGCACTTTCGCATCGGCGTGCATCACCTGCGCGGGCTGATCGACGGGTTCGAGGCTGCCAAGCAATATTCCGATCTGGCCGAGGCGGTGATCGCAGCCCTTTGGCCGGTGGTGCTGGAGGATTTCGCCCGCAAACACGGAGAGCCGCCCGGTCGCGGCGCGGTGGTGCTGGGCATGGGCAGCCTTGGGGCAGGGCGGCTGAATGCAGGGTCCGATCTTGATCTGATCATGATCTATGACGCTGCCGGCATTGAAACCTCAACCGGCCCGCGCCCGCTGGCCACCCGCCCCTATTACGCGCGCCTGACCCAAGCGATGGTCACGGCGCTCTCGGCGCAAACCGCGGAAGGCCGCCTTTACGAGGTGGACATCCGCCTGCGCCCCTCGGGGCGAAAGGGGCCCGTTGCCACTTCGATCGAGAGTTTCCGCTCTTATCAGATGACCGAGGCCTGGACATGGGAACACCTCGCCCTGACCCGTGCCCGCGTGCTGGCGGGAGATGCGGGGCTGGGCGATGAGGTGGAAACCTTCCGGCGCGAGGTGCTGGCCCAAAAGGGCAGCGCTGCCGATGTGCGCGCCAATGTGGCCGAAATGCGCGCCCGCCTTGCCGCCGCCAAACCGGGGCAGGGCGGTTGGGAGGCCAGACTTGGCCCCGGACGGTTGATGGATATCGAGCTTTTGGCGCAACTGATGGCCCTGATCACCGCCAACCCGGCGCGCGGCGTGGAACGGCAGATCGCCTCTGGCGCAAATGCTGGAATACTGTCGCAAACCGAACAGACGGCGCTGCTGTCTGCCTACAGGG
>CBDUEF010000517.1:0-2030 GCA_965366095.1 uncultured Cypionkella sp.
ATCGCCGGATCTGGAAGTCACCGACCACTATGGAGCCAATACGGTTTTGTTCACCGGGCTGCGCCAGCCGGTGACGGCCGTGCTTGATCAGGCGCTGGCAGAAGGCGCGTCTTCCACGCGGCTTATTCCCATCACCGCTCCGTTTCACACCACAGCACTTCTGGCGATTGAGCCGGCCATTGCTGCGGCACTGGATCGCACGCGCGTCCAAGCGCCTTCTTGGCCGATTCTGTCGTCAATCACGCAGAAACTGTTGGTCACCGAAAACGACATCCGCTCTGAGATTCGCCGCAATGCCAGCCGCCCCATGAACTGGTTCGCCACGATGAAGGTCGCCGTGGCCCTGCAAGAGGCGGGGATGGTCGAGAGTGGCGCAAGCATCGCGCTGACCGAGCTGGCGCGGGATCTCTTTCCGGGTGCCTGCACTTTCCGCGATTTTCGTGATCTGCAGGCCGTGAATGGCTGACAACACCCCGACAGACCCACCCGTTTCGATGCGTCGGACAGGGTCGATGGCCCTGATTACCTTGTCGCGCGCCAGGCATGCCAATGCCTATACACAGGGGATGCTTGCCGAGATTGAGCACTTTCTGGAAAGCGCCGAAGCCGACCCCCATGTCCGTGCCATTGTGTTGACGGGAGAGGGCGAACGCGCTTTTTCTGCAGGTGCTGATCGCCATGAAATCGCCAATCGCGACTGGCGCTCGGTGTTGTCGCTGAAAAGCGCGATGGTCTTTGAGCGCCTGCGCAAAAGCCGAAAAGTCACGATTGCCGCGATCAATGGCGTGGCTGTCGGCGGCGGACTTGAACTCGCCCTGTCGTGTGACCTGCGGCTGGCCGTAGCCCACGCCCGATTCTGGCTGCCAGAACCGGAGTTTGGCCTGATTCCTGCCGCAGCGGCTACAAAACTCCTGCCCAGAACTGTTGGCGCTCTGCGCGCCAAGGATCTGGTTCTTGGCGGAGCACAGTGGGATGCCCCTACCGCGCTGACGGCTGGACTGCTGTCCGAAATCACCCCCGACGATGGTTTGATGGACTGCGTGGACAAGTGGGTTGCCCGGATCGAACGGCGCGATCCGGACGCGCTGTTTCTGGCCAAACAGGCGCTGGAGATGAGCAGCACGGGCACCGACAGCACACAATTCGATCTCTTGGCACAAGCGATGCTTGTTCATCTGCAGACGCATCGCACGAAAGAGGTTGAATGAATTCACAAGTCAAATCCCGGCTCGTTTCAGTAGGCACTGCACACCCCCCTCAGCTTTACACCCAGGAAGATGTTCTGGCCTGGTCGAGTGAGTCGAATCCCAAGATTCAGCGCCTGTTCAGGAACAGCCATATTGAGACGCGGGCCTTGTTTCTACCCGAACTCGTCGACGGCAAGCCTCCGCAAGAAACGCCACAGACCTTGATCGACCGCCATCTGCGCGGTGCGCTCGACATCGGCTCCATGGCCATCAAGCGAGCCCTTGAAGCGCCTGGCTTGAAACCGACAGATATTGACTTCATCGTCTGCATGACCACCACAGGCTTTCTAAGTCCAGGCCTGACAGCCCATCTGATCAAGCACATGGGGTTTCGCAACAACATCCAGCGGATGGATCTGGTGGGCATGGGTTGCAATGCAGCATTGAACGGTCTGCAGGCAGCCAGCGCGATCGCGCGCGCCAGGCCGGGGTCAAACGGTCTGCTGGTGTGCATCGAGATCTGCTCGTCAGCCTATGTCATCAATCAAAACCTTGCCACTGCAGTTGTGAATTCGCTGTTTGGCGATGGCGCAGCCGCTGTTGTTGTGCGTGCTGATGCCGCCGATGACTGGAAGAGCGGCCCTGGGTTGATCGACTTCGAATCGCTGATTCTGACCGATGCCATCGACGCCATGCGCTACGACCGAGAGGGCTCCTTCCTGTCATTCGTTCTCGACCGCGACATCCCCTTGGTCATTGGTCGCCAAGCGCACATCCCGGTGGATTCGCTACTGGCCCGACACGGAATCGAACGCTCCAGCATCAAGCACTGGGTGCTCCATT
>CBDUEF010000518.1:0-2020 GCA_965366095.1 uncultured Cypionkella sp.
AGGTTGTAGCGGTCGAACCGCTCCCTGATCCCATCGTGGTGGTCCCGGAACCCGTCGCAGAGCCTGTGATTGATCTGGACGAAACACCCGCCGAGGCCAAACGCAGCGAGGCGGAGCTAAGCCGGGATGACCGGATCGCTTTGCAAAGCGGGTTGGCGTGGTATGGGTTTTACGCATCGGCGCTTGATGGGGCCATTGGCCCTGGCACACGCAAATCCATGGCGGCCTGGCAAGAGGCCAACGGGTTGGAGGCCACGGGTATCCTGACCAGCCGCCAGCGCGCGACCTTGGTGGCCAATGCGGCGGCGGATAAGGCCGAGTTCGGCTTTGAAACGGTGACCGAGGCAGAGTCGGGGATCGAGATCACCCTGCCTTTGGCTTTGGTGGCGTTTGATCATTATGAGCCGCCCTTCGTGCATTTCGCTGAAAAGAACGGCTCGGGTCTGCGGGTGATCCTGATCTCGCAGCCGGGTGATGCCGCCGCGCTGTCGGGGCTTTATGACGTTTTGCAAACCCTTGCCGTGGTGCCGCATGAGGGGGAGCGCAGCAAAGCCGAGCGCTCGTTCACGATTTCCGGGCAAAGTGAAAGCGTGCAAAGCTTTGCCTATGCTGAGGCCGCAAAAGGCGCGATCAGGGGCTATCTGGTGGTCTGGAAGCCCGAGGATGCGGCGCGGATGGAGCGGATCTTGCCGGTCCTGAAAGCCTCGTTCCGCCCGGTTGGCGATAAGGCGCTCGATCCGGGTCTGGTGCCTTTGGACGCGGCGACCAAGGCGGGGCTGTTGGCCGGGTTGGAGGTTCGCAAGCCCAAACTGTCGCGGTCGGGGTTCTTTGTGGATCAGGGTGGCGCGGTTTTGACCACCGCTGAGGCGGTGGCCTCTTGCGGCAAGGTCACCTTGGAGGGCAGCACCCCGGCGGCGGTAAAGGCGGTTGATGCGGCGACGGGGCTGGCCTTGCTGCTGCCTTCGGCGGCGGTTTCCCCGCCTGCGGTTGCGCTGTTTCAAAGCGGGGCCGAAAGGATCGGGGCCGAGATTTCGGTGGCGGGATATTCCTATGAGGACAAACTGCCCGCGCCGGTTCTGACCTTTGGCACGCTGGCGGATTCGGCGGGGCTGAACGGTGAGGCGGGCGTCAAGCGGCTGGAAATTCCGGTGCTGGCCGGTGATGCGGGCGGGCCAGTTCTGGACGGGTCGGGCGCGGTGATCGGGATGCTTTTGCCCCGCCTGAGCGAAGCCGACAGAAAACTGCCGGCAGGGGTGGAATTTGCCGCCTCAAAACCCGTGATTGCGGCGTTTCTGGCGGGCCAAGGCATTATGGCCAAAGAGGCCATTCAGACTGAAATCGCCAGCCCCGACGCCTTGAACGCGGCGGCCCTGGGGATGACGGTTTTGGTGTCTTGTTGGGAGTGAACCGCGTCATGCGCCTTGTGCGACAGGTTTCAGGATCAATCAAATCAAGGGCTTAAAGCCATCTCTTAACCATTTGTTAGGGATTGCACTGGGGCCGGGGCGGTGGCGAAACGGCCCCGGCGCCCCGGCTTTAGCCCACGTGATAGAGGCTGGCAAAAAGCCGCGGATCAAGGCTTTGGGCGGCGAAGGTTGGCCCCATCGTCAGCACCGAAACCGCATCATGGCTGTGCAGGCTTTCTTGATGGCTGGCGACAATGCGAAAATCGCCGATGCGGTCATCGTCTTGCAAGGCCGCGCAAAAGCTGCGCGCGGCGTCTTCGACAAAGATCGGATTGGCGGCGTTCAACTCGGCAAAGGCCTGCTCATCTTCGCGTTTCACCATCACCTGGGTTTCGGTTGGCACGGCGGCGCGGGCGATCTCGATCAGGTCTTCGAACCACAGGCAATCCTCGCCCACCAGTTCCACCGAAATCCGCGCGACCGAGCGCTGCGAATGCGGTGTGGCCAATTGCCCACGGGTTTGGCGGGCGTGTTCGGACAATTCCAGCGAGCAGGGGCAAGTGGAGGAATAGACGAAATCAAGGTGCATCAGACGCTTGCGCATACCCGCAATA
>CBDUEF010000519.1:0-2020 GCA_965366095.1 uncultured Cypionkella sp.
GATCATAGCTTGTTGCAACCGGCTCTCAAGGGCAGCGGCAGAGACGCGGCGTGGGGTGAAATCATTGGGGGGTCGTACCACTCCCTGCTGCAGAGGGGCCGAGACATAATACCGGTAAAGACGGCCGCTGCGCCCATAGGAAAAGGTTGGCGACATCGGCTGATCGTCGGCATCAAATATCCGACCAATCAGAAGCGAGCGCGCGACCGTCTCGCCCGCTAACTTGTGGCGCCGTGCATTGGCATCAAGGCGCTTTTGCACGGCGTCAAACACCTCGGGCTGGATGATGGCTGGGTGCAGGCCCGGAAAAGATTGATCCCGATGCGCGATCTCGCCGAGATAAATGCGATTGCGCAAGAGATGATAAAGCGCGCCGCGGCTGAAGGGCCGCCCGCCGATGGCTTTGCCCGATTGGGAGGTGCGGGCTTTTGAGCGGATGGCGTCGTCCCCGAGCTGGCGCAGGAGAGTGTGGACCGATCCGAGGTGCAAATAGCTATCGAACATCTTTCGGACCGTATTGGCTTCAACTGCGTTTACCGTCAGCGCGCGCGTGCCCGAAAGCGGCAGATCATAGCCAAGCGGCGGATTGCCGCCCATCCACATGCCCTTCTTTTTGGAGGCAGCGATCTTGTCGCGGATCCGCTCGCCGGTGACCTCGCGTTCAAACTGGGCAAAGGAAAGCAGCACGTTTAAGGTCAGTCGCCCCATGCTGGTTGTGGTGTTGAAGGCTTGGGTGACACTGACGAAACTGACGTCATGGCGTTCGAACAACTCGACCATGCGCGCGAAATCCGCCAACGAACGGGTCAGTCGATCGATCTTGTAAACAACCACAATATCAACACGACCGGCGGCAATGTCATCCAGCAGCTTTTGCAAGCCGGGCCGTTCCATGGTCCCGCCTGAATATCCACCATCGTCGTAAAGGGTCAGCAGCGCCTGCCAACCTTCACTGGTCTGACTTTTTACATAGGCCTCGCAGGCCTCACGCTGGGCATCAAGGCTGTTAAAGCTTTGCTCCAGCCCTTCCTCAGAGCTCTTGCGGGTATAGAGCGCACAGCGCCTTGGGGGCGGCCTCATAGCTTGACCTCGCGCAGCCCGAAGAATTTGGGGCCGTTCCAGCGGGTGCCGGTGACTTTGCGGGCGATGGCGGAAAGGCTGGAATACTGTTTGTTCTCCCAGCGAAACCCACCCGCCTCGACCACAACCTCGATCCGCTGGCCTTGCCAGTCGCGACGCAAGATCGCACCCTCACCAAGCGCGCTGCCCTCGGGCGTGACCGGGCCGCGACGGGCCAAAACCCTGCGGGTGTCCCGGTCGAGACCGCCCAAGCGGCGCGCCTGCAGTCGCCAAGCAAGCATGAGGCGCAGCAGATCGGCGGAGCGCAGTTTTGGGGGCGGGCCAAAATGCGTGGTCCAGACGGCGCGTAGGTCTTCGAGGCCCAGACCGTTCAAAGTGTCGACCTCTGCATTGATGTCGGCGGGAGGTGTCATTCGGTGGTTCCGATCCGATAGCGGCGGTTCCCGTCGACCTTTTCCGAGGAGATAGAGTGGCCTTTCTTCTTCAGGGCACCTGCGATGGCCCCCCGGACTGAATGGGCCTGCCATCCGGTGGCCTCACAAAGCTCACTGAGGCTGGCACCCGTATTCCGTTGCAGCAGTTCAGTGATTTGCCGAAGCCGGGTGGGGGCCGAAGCCTGATGTGGCACGGCCTTGGATGCGGGCACGTCGCTTGGCATGCCGCGTTTGCGGGCAGGCGATTTCGAGATATTGGTTGTCATGATGGCGTTCTCCGGTTGCGGGGCGCAAGGCGTCGGCCCCTACCGAAACGGGCCCGAACAAGCGGGCGCGCTGTCAGTAAGGCTTGGCGTTGCAACGAAGTCCAGTGAGGTCTTCTGGATCCGGCATCTGGGGCTTGCTCGGTGTTCGAAACGCTCCTAACATGGCCTCCTTTGGAGCGCGAAATTGATCGGAATAGGTCCATGAGCCCTGAAAATGCCCCGCCGACTCCACTGACAGTT
>CBDUEF010000520.1:0-2014 GCA_965366095.1 uncultured Cypionkella sp.
GCCTGACAGTCGGCGTTTACGAATTGGTGTTCGAGGCGGGGGCCTATCTGCGCTCCTCTGGGCAAGCCTTGGGCGAGGTGCTGTTTTTGGACGCCATCCCGATCCGTTTTGGCGTGCCTGATGCTGGCGCGCATTACCACGTGCCGCTGTTGATCAGCCCCTTCGCCTATTCCACTTATCGCGGCAGTTAAGGCTTTTGCCTTGCCATTTCGATGGCAAGGCCCATATCCACATGCGCAATGATCCAAACCGAGCATATGATGAACCAACACTTCACGCCTCAAGCCGACCCGACCACGATGGACATGCTGTTTCACAACGCGCGCACCTTCTCGGGATTTGAGGATCGCCCCGTCGATCCCGCCCTGTTGCGCCAAGCGGTTGAGATTGCCTTGATCGGCCCCACCGCGATGAACTCTTTGCCGATGCGGGTGATGTTTCTGGCCAAAGGGGCCGAGCGCGCGAAACTCTTGCCCTTCATGTCACAAGGCAATCTTGCCAAAACCGAGGCCGCCCCTGTCACCGCTGTTGTCGGCCATGACACCGCATTTTTCGAACATATGCCGCAGCTTTTCCCGCATTTTCCGGGCGCGCGCGATAGCTTTGCCAATGATCCGGCGGTGGCAGAGCGTTCGGGCCTGCAAAGCTCGGCCATGCAAATCGGCTATCTTATCATCGCTTTGCGCAGCCTTGGCCTTGATTGCGGCCCGATGGCGGGGTTCAAAGCGCCCGAGGCGAGCGCCGCTCTGGTGCCCGATGGCAGTTTTGCCGCCAGCCTTGTGATCAACATCGGCTATGGCAAGCACGACACCTTGCGCCCCCGCCTGCCGCGCTTGACCGCGGATCAGGTGATGCTGAAACCATAAGGTTTAGCTGGTCTGATAATAGTCGCGATACCAGCGCACAAACCGCGCCACGCCCTCGCGGAAATCGGTTTGCGGGCGGTATCCGGTCAATGCCACCAACAAATCGGCATTGGCCCAAGTCGCGGGCACATCTCCGGCCTGCATCGGCATGTAGTTGCGGATCGCCTTGCGGCCCAACTCCTGCTCGATGGCATCGATGAAATCGAGCAGGCGCACCTTGTCGGAATTGCCGATATTGACCACCCGAAACGGCGCTGCAGGCGACAGGCTGTCGCCCGCCACCGCCGTTTCGGGGCCGCCCGGCACCGCATCCATCAACAGCGCTATGCCGCGCACCAGATCTTCGACATAGGTGAAATCGCGCCACATTTCGCCGTGATTGTAGATGTCGATCGGCGTGCCGTCCTGAATGCCCTTGGCGAATTTGATCGGGGCCATATCGGGCCGACCCCAGGGGCCGTAAACGGTGAAAAACCGAAACATCGTGACCGGAAGCGCGTGCAGATGGGCATAGGAATGGCCCATCGCCTCGGTGGCCTTTTTGGTTGCGGCATAGATCGTCAGCGGCATATCCGCCTTTTGCCGCTCATCAAACGGCATCTCGGTATTGGCCCCGTAAACCGATGAGGTCGAGGCCATCAGCAAATGCTGCACCTTGGCCATACGCGCGCATTCCATCACGTTGAACGTGCCAACAATGTTCGACTCGATATAGGCGCGGGGATTTTCAAGGCTATAGCGCACCCCGGCTTGCGCCGCCAAATGCACAATCACATCGGGGGAAAAGGTGGAAACAGCGCCCTCAAGCGCCCCCATATCCTCCAGCATCGCTGTGGTGTTGGTAAAGCACGGATGCTGGTTCAGGATATCCATCCGCCGCTGTTTCAGCCGCAGATCATAGTAATCGGTCATGCCGTCAAAGCCTGCAACTTGCCAGCCTTGCTGCAACAGCAATTCCGCCAGATGAAAGCCGATGAACCCGGCTGTCCCGGTGATGAATACGCGCTTCAAAGGCTTTCCTCCAGCAAATCACAACCACAGTCATCCGAAAAAGCGGCTAAGGGAAGCGCCCTGAAACTGCAAGACCGCCGTTGCCGCACCGCCTTTGCCCAAGGGTCAGCTTCTGCGAGCCAAGGCAGGTCTTATTC
>CBDUEF010000521.1:0-1995 GCA_965366095.1 uncultured Cypionkella sp.
CTGTGCTGTCGATCAGCAGGTGCAACGGACCGCCTGATCCACGGTAGGGAATGTTTACCTTCAAGGTCTTCTGGCGACGGCTCAGGGTGCTGAAGTTCGGCACCGTCCAGTCCAGGCCGATCAACCCCAGGAGGCTTTCGACAAACCCTCCTCGCCATGGTCACTCGGACCAGTGGCGTTTCCATGGCTCGATCTGGCGCAGCGCCATGCCGAACAACACCTTCATCGTCAGACAGGTCTGGATGGCGGCATCGCTGTAGTCGGGCTGTCGGCCACGTTTGCCGGTGGGCGTGGCCTCCCAAGTCATGGCGGGATCGAACCAGCCTTACGGCGATTGAAGGCAATCGCCTACCGGCCAACGGATCGTCAGCGAGCCACGGCGCTTGAGCGCTTCGTTATAGGCCGGCCAGTTCCTGGTCTTGTAGGCGGGGGGTGTCGGTCTGCTCATGCCCTCCAGCTACCATGCTGGATTCACGAGATGAATCCCTCACTGGATTTGTGCATGTATGGATGCCCCCGTTGGTGCAAGTGGTTTTTGAACGGCTTGAGCGTGTGATCGGGTGCGGTCATGTATCAGGCCTCTCGTTGCGGCGATTGATACAGCCGCGGGCCGGTATGGCGATGCGCGGATCAGAAGCAGATCAACAGACCGAGCTCATTGGCTCCAGCACAAATACTGCCTTCTCTGACCCGGATCTTGTCGATCCTTTGCCCTTACAGTTCATTGACCTCCTCACACTCCCGACGCGCCGGGGCGTAATGGAAAGCGCAGTGTGCCTATGCCATCGTCGCCACGGTGTTCCGGTAATCTTCTTGTTTCGTCATCATGGCCCAGAGGCCACGGGCCATTTTGTTGGCAAGTGCAATCGCCACGACCATGCGAGGCTTTCGAGCCCTCAGGCGTGTCAGCCAGCCATTGTTCGGGGTGCCAAACCGCTCGACCGCCTGCAGAACGGCCATGGCGCCCGAGACCAAGAGCGTGCGGATGTCACGCTGCCCCATCTTCGACGTCTTGCCCAGCCGGGCTTTGCCGCCTGTCGAGTGCTGTTTTGGCACAAGCCCGAGCCACGCGGCAAAGTCGCGTCCGCGCCGGAAAGTCGCCAGATCAGGTGCGAATGTCTCGATCGCAAGCGCCGTGATCGGGCCCACGCCCGGCATGGTTTGGAACCGCCTCGCCACATCGGCCTCTTTGGCCGCGCTTCTCATCTTCAGGTCAAGCTCTGCCACCCGGGCATTCAGTCCCGCAATCTGTGCGAGATAAATCTGACCCAGGTCCCGGACATCCTCCGGCAGATCTGTGGCGCTATCTTCAATCGCATCCGCGAGGCGCTTGAGCTGTGCTGTCCCGGTCGCCGCGACCAATCCATGCTCAGCGAGGTGTCCACGCAAGGCGTTGATCATTTGGGTGCGCTGGCCGACGAACATCTGCCGCGTACGAAACAGCATAGCGCGGGCCTGCTGGTCTTCCGTCTTCACTGCGACAAAACGCATGGTGGGGCGCAACGCTGCTTCGACGATAGCCTCAGCATCGGCTGCATCATTCTTTTGGCGCTTGACGAATGGCTTGACATAGACCGGCGGGATCAAGCGCACAGAATGGCCAAGCTTCTCGAGTTCGCGGCCCCAGCCATGGGCCGTGGCGCAAGCCTCCATGGCAACAACGCATTTGGGTTGCTGGGCAAAGAACACCAGCACCTGACCCCGAGAAAGCTTCTTCCGAAACACGACAGACCCGTCGTCGCGCGCCCCATGCAGCTGGAAAACGCGCTTTGCTAGGTCAATACCAATGATGGTAACTTCCGACATGGATGTCCTCTCTTTCTGTGATGGCTTCAACAAACATCACATTGGCACAATGCGATGCCGTCAGGAGGGGGCATCCACGCCATCAACAGAGCCGTCGGATGCCCCTTCCTGTCCCACACCGATGACCGCAACTGTAGCTGCGGTTTGGCGGGAGGGCATTTCATCCCCTTAGGTCATTAAATCAGACCG
>CBDUEF010000522.1:0-1993 GCA_965366095.1 uncultured Cypionkella sp.
ACCCGCGCCGGATTTGTTGCCCTGATCGGGGAGCCGAATGCCGGGAAATCGACATTGCTTAACCGGATGGTGGGGGCAAAGGTTTCGATTGTCACCCATAAGGTGCAGACCACGCGCACGCGCATCCGCGGGATTGCGATAGAAGGGGTGGCGCAGATTGTGTTTGTCGACACTCCGGGGATTTTTCGCACCAAGCGGCGGCTGGACCGCGCCATGGTCAAGGCGGCCTGGGGTGGGGCTTCGGATGCCGATGTGATCGTTTTGCTGATCGAGGCGCATCGTGGGCTGACCGAGGGCGCGCAATCCATCGTGGACCGGATGCGCGATGAGTTGCCGAAAGATCGCCCGGTGGCTTTGGCGATCAACAAGATTGATCGGGTCAAGGCCGAGGTGCTGCTGAAGCTGGCCGAAAAGATGAACGAGGCGTTTCCCTTTGTGAAAACCTTCATGATCTCGGCGGAAAAAGGCTATGGCGTGCAGGATTTGCGCGAATGGCTGGCCGGGCAGGTGCCCGAGGGCCCTTGGTTTTACCCCGAGGATCAGATCGCCGATGTGCCGATGCGGATGATTGCCGCCGAGATCACCCGCGAAAAGCTGACCCTGCGTCTGCATGAGGAATTGCCCTATCAGCTGACGGTGGAAACCGAGCAATGGCAGGATAAAAAAGACGGCTCGACCCGGATTGACCAGATCATCTATGTCGCCCGCGATGGCCATAAGGGCATTGTTTTGGGCAATAAGGGTGAGACGGTGAAAGCCATTGGCCAAGCGGCGCGGGCCGATATTTCCGAGTTTCTGGGCCGCACGGTGCATTTGTTCTTGCAGGTGAAGGTGCGGGAAAACTGGCAAGACGAGCCCGAGCGCTATTCCGAGATGGGCTTGGATTTCAAGGACGGCGACGCCTAGATTTCCGGCTTTGGTGCGGGTTGAGCGGTTGAACCCTCCGGGGGGGATATTTAGGCGATGAGGATGGCATGAGCGCGCGCGTAACCTCTGATCTGTGGGTTTCCGCCTATCTGACCCGGCTGCGCTTGGCGAATATTGCGCATTATATGCTGGCCAAGGGCGATCCGATGGCGGGGGCGGTGGTGGTGAAACTGGCGACACTGGACGGGCGCGCGCAGGCGTTTCAGCGATCCTATGATCTGGCATCAGATGGGCGGGTCTGGGTTATGTTGGCCGAAGGGGCCGAGGCCGAGGTGGATGCGGTGCTGGCCCGCCAGCGCGCGCGCGACCGTGATCTTTGGCTGATCGAGGTGGAGGATCGGGCCGGGCGCACGCTGTTGGATCAGCCGGGGCTGGACTGATGCAGCCCTTGCCCCGATAGTCGCGCGATGGATTGGCAAGACCAGGGCACTGTGATTTCCGTGCGTTTGCATGGCGAAAGTGCCGCGATCATCGAGGTGTTTACGGCGGCGCATGGGCGTCATGCCGGGGTTGTGCGGGGCGGTGGCTCGCGCAAGATGGCCCCGGTGTTGCAGCCGGGTGCGCAGGTGGCGGTGGTCTGGCGGGCGCGGCTGGCCGATCATCTCGGGGCGTTCACCGTGGAACCCCTGCAGTCGCGGGCGGCTATCCTGGAGGACCGTTTGGCGATGGCGGCGCTGGCTTCGGTTTGCGCGCTGCTGCGGATGGCTTTGCCGGAACGCGAGGCGCATGCGCTGTTGTGGCGGTTGACCATGGCTTTGCTGGACCGGCTGGAGGCGGGGCTGCCCTGGCAGGAAGAGTATCTGCGCTGGGAGATGGCTTTGCTGGAAGAATTGGGGTTCGGGCTGGACCTGAGCCGCTGTGCCGTGACCGGCGCGCGCGACGATCTGGCCTTTGTCAGCCCGAAATCGGGGCGCGCGGTCAGCCGTTCGGGCGCGGGGGAATGGGCGGATCGGTTGTTGCCCTTGCCGCAGGTCTTGCTGGGGCAGGGCGCGGCGCAGGGGGCGGAACTGGGGCAGGGGTTGGCGATCACCGGGCATTTTCTGGCGCGGGGCTTGGCTCCGGTGTT
>CBDUEF010000523.1:0-1993 GCA_965366095.1 uncultured Cypionkella sp.
TTCGGTCAACGACATCGCGCGCAGGATGGTTGCCGCCATGGTGATGCGCGTGGCCAGATCAAGCGCGGGTGCGAACTCGGGCCGGGGGGCCATCGGGGCCTCAACCGGGGTGCGGCCAAAGCTGTCGCCCAGAAGTTTGGCTGCGTAAACCGGGCCGGTGGCCTCGACAAAGGCAAAGGAAGACACCGCGGCCAGTTTGAAGCGGCCCCAGGCGCGGTGGGCGCGGGCGGCAAAGCGGGTGCTTTGATCAAGCGCGCGGTCGGCGGCGGTGCCCGAATGGCTGGTGACACTGGGGTTGAGCAAGACAGGCAGGCGCAACTCGTTGCTATCCGAGGCGAAATCGTGATGGGCGGTGGAAATCCCGAAAAATCCGGCAAAACCGATGGTCTGGATCGCGGGATCAAGGCTTTCCAGCGCACGGCGGAACACCTCGGAGCGCACGTCGATGCAGAACGCCGCTTGCAGGGCCGGGCGCGCGGGGGCGGCGCTGGGTTTATGCGCGGCAAGGGTGGCGGCAAGGCGGCGTTGGGTGGCGCGCTCGGCCGCGTCTTGCAGAATCGCGTCCAGCGTCTGATCGGGTGAAGGCGCGTTGGATTGCGCATGGGCGGCAAGGGTTTCGGCCCATGTGGTGCTGATCTGGCCTTTGTATTGATCGAGCAGCGCCGCCTCATAGATCAGCCGGATCGTCAGCAGATCGCCGGTGGTGGCATCGGTCTGGCCCGCCAGTTCCGCCTGCCACAGCCGTTGCCGCGCCAGTTGCGACCAGCCTTTCAGGCCCAGCAAAAGCTGTTGGAAATAGCTGTCAGCAGCAGCGGGCGGCAGGGTGATCTGCTGGCTGGCCACAGCGAGCGCCTGACGCGCCACGCCGGGCAGGCCCGCCACGCGGGCGGCAAAGCCGGAAAGGCCAAGGATTTCGGGGCTAAGATCGCGGCTGGCAAAGGTCTGCCAGCTTTCAAACGCGCTCTTTTGTTGATTGGTTTGCCAAAGCGCCTGTCCACTGTCGAAATAGCCAGCCGCCCAAGCGCCGATACGATCAGCAATGACGGCGGGCCAATCAATCCCCGAGGCATTGGCGGCCAGATCGGCGATGGTGGGCAAGGCCTGCGGGGCGGGGCTGTCCTTGGCGAGTGCGGATTTCAGCGCGGCAAGATCGGGGCCGGGATGGGCGGCGCTCAGATCGCAATCCTGAATCTGGCCTTGGGCGATCAGGTCGCGATACCAGCCGCGCGGCATCGTCATGCGCTGGCCCGCAACCCGGCCCAAGCGCTGCGCGGTTTCGGCCAGTGACAGCCCGGCTTGGCCCATGAAGGGGTTGACGGCAACCGAAGCGGTGAGCGGCCAAAGCGGCGGGATGGCGCGCAGGGCGGTCTCGGCTGCGGCGATGAGTTCAAGGCTGGGGCCGCTGTAGCTGGCAAAGGTTTCCGCTTTCACAATTTCGCTCCGTTCTGGAATTTCCGGGAGAAGCCGCCGATCAGCCGATCGGTCAGGGCATTGGCGTATAGGCCGTTGGACAGATGCACGCGCAGACCCTCGGCCGCCGGGTGATGCGCCCAAAGCGGGAAGGTCGCCTGCGCCAGCGCCACCAAGCCAAAGCTGAGAAGGGCCAGCGTGATCAGCGCCCATTCCAGCGCGCCGGGCGCGGGCGTTGCAGGCAGGGTGCCATGGGTCAGCCATTCGGCCCCGCGTTGCAGGGCGAAATAGGCGGTGGCGGTGGCAAGGGAATAGAGCGCGGTGCGCCGTGTCAGCGCGCGTGGGGCGGTTTCGGCCAAGCCCTGGGCCAGAAGATAGGCCACCCCAAAGATTAGAATCGCGCCAAGGGCGATGGCTTGCGGTGATTTGCTGTCCAGCCCGAAGGTCAGAGCAAAGGCTGCGAAAACGGCGGCATAGATCAGCAGGGCGGCTGCAAAGGCGCGGGCGACGGATTTTGCGCCGGGCACCGCCACCGGGCCGGGGCGGCGGGTGGCGGCAATACGCTCGACCGCGCCACCGCAAG
>CBDUEF010000524.1:0-1992 GCA_965366095.1 uncultured Cypionkella sp.
GACCTGATGCGCTATCTGCCAGCAGAGGCCTCGGGGATGATGGAATATCTTTTCCTATCGCTGATCGAACAGTACAGCAACCTTGGCGCAACCGAGCTCAGCCTCGGCATGGCCCCACTTGCGGGGCTGTCCTCTCGTTCGGTCGAGCGGATGTGGAGCCGATTTGGCCGTTTCATCTATCGCCACGGCGGCGCGTTTTACAATTTTGAGGGCCTTCGGGCCTTTAAACAAAAGTTCCTCCCCGACTGGCGGCCTTGTTACATTGCAGTGCCCCCGAGCCTGTCACCGACGCGGGCCATGACACAAGTCGCGCTGCTGATCGCAGGTGGTCCGAAGGGTCTGATTGGGAAGTGAACCCGATGCTCGGTGGGCTTGCAAGACGGCTTCTTCAAGAATGGCTTCTGATGCTGTGGTCGAACGGCAGCTTTTAATGGAATACAGGCAGGGCCCCGAACCTTCAATGCCCGCTTTCCGCCCCTTGCGTCGATCGTGACGATTTTGGCGCAGTCGGCCCTTAGGAGACATTCACTACCTGCCCAAGAAGCCGCGGTTGCAGCCCGCTTTCCGGAAATTCTCCGCGAGCGCACAACTGGAGGGCAGGTTGACTCACGCATCGCGGCCGAAGCGCACATTTGCAGGTGCTGCTACAGTGTCCCCGCCAAAACGCTGGCGCCCAGCAAGTAGGGCGGAAGGTGGTCACTTGACGGCGAGGCATGACCCGACGTGACTGGACCTATGGCGACGGCTAATCGCTACATCGACGAGCGCATGGCCGGCGACCGCGATGCGCTCGCCTCGACGGTGACTTGCCTCTAAAGGAAGGGAGAGCGCGTCTGGCTGGCAGAGAAGTAACGACTGTCAGGCCTTCCGCCAATATCTGGATTCATCTATGCTAGTCGGAGAAAAAAGCCTGGGGGCGAAGTGAAGATATTCTTAGGATATGCGTCGGAACACACTGAAACGGCGCGTGAGATTTATGGATTCCTCAAAACTATCAACTACGATGTTTGGTTCGACAAGGTGTCACTTGTTGGTGGTGATGACTGGGATCGAGAGCGAGCTTCCGCCCAGCAGGAGGCCGACTTCGTCATTCATCTAATTTCCAGCGAAGTGTTTGCCCTACGGGCTGCCACATTCTAACTTTATACGCTTAAAGTCAGACACTTAAAGACCAATCACCTTACCTACCCCCAACCAAGCCCCCAAGTGGGCAGTTGGATTTAATTGGCGCGCCGCACTAAAACGTGTCTCGCCGAGCAAGCAAATTGGTGCCTGCAACCATGCACCCCGCGTACAATAGGAACCAAGTGCAACACTGCTCGGCTGCATTCGCGGGAAGTGCTGACAAGCGAAGGTGGCAAACCTCCGGACACGACGTAGGTGTCACATTCCCCGATACGAAGCCTTCCATCTATTTCCGATAGGCCTGCAGCCCAAGTTCAACCCACATCCAGCCGAAGTCATATTCACTGATGACGCCATCATCATGGTGTGCGCTGCGGTTCTCAAGCAATTTGAGCCACTCCAACACCTTCTCTCGGCCAGCCGCGCTGCGCACAGCTTGGCGGGGTGACTTGCCCCCCAACGCGGGCACTGGTGCGTCCAAGGTCTCGCGATAATGCCTGTCCAAGTGATCACGAGCAAGCTGCCTGGCAATCTGTGGTGGAATTTCGTCTGCGCCTGCGCTCGGCTGTTCGGGGCGTTCCTCAGCCATCATCTGTTCAATCGTGCGGATCGTCGTCAAAGGTTGCTTAAGGCGCGTGCCCGCTACGGCGATGCTCTGCAAGCCGAAGCGTGATCTCGTGCATTGACAGCTTCGGATCCGGAAAATGGGCGTGCAGGAAGCGGAAGTTTGGCATGGCAGTTCCCTCAAAGGTCTAATGCGGCGTGGCCGCGTGGCGCGCGGACCCCTAAGGGGGGCGACAGCGCTGACAAAAGAAAAGACCGGGCCTGCAGGGCCCCTTGCTCATCTTGAACAAGGCCGGATCAATG
>CBDUEF010000525.1:0-1991 GCA_965366095.1 uncultured Cypionkella sp.
GGGTGGCTTGCATGAACATGAGGTTCTGACATAAGAAAGCCGTATCCCCCATGGGGGGATAACGCAAGAAACAAGAACAGCCCTGCGAACAGGGTTTCGCCGAGGAGCAGATGCGCAGGTTGAACTGGGTCATTCGGCCGCTGGCAGTGCTGATGCTGCTGCTGTCACTGGGGTCCGCCCCGGTGGTAGATGCGCTGACCCATGGCCCCGGCACGCTGGCGGCTGAAGCGGATCATGCCGCCTGGCATGCCGAAAAGGGCGAGGTCTGGCAGGCTGATAGCCATCAGCATCACGACAGCACCGACCACGATCACGCAACATCTGTCATTCTTGCATCGCAGGAAGCCGAGATTTTCGACATGCGGACGGCGGCGGAATTCGGCGATCTGCCCATCCTGTCCGGGGCGATCCGGGATGGACCGCGGCGGCCACCCCGGCAAACGGTCTGAAGACCTGAACCGGTCGGCGCAGTGGGCGCGCGGCCTTTCTCAGACCTTTCCATCACAGGACCATATCATGACACGCACCACCCGGATGCAATCGCGCATCTGGTTGACCCTCGCCACACTGGCCCTTGTCGTTCTGACGGCAAGCGCTGCCTTGGCCCATAACGTGACCGAAGGCGACGCCGGTTACGTGCAGGAGGTTTCCGGCTTCCTGCCGATCCCCTTCATCTATCTGGGCGCCAAGCACATGGTGACCGGGTACGACCACATCCTGTTCCTGTTTGGCGTGATCTTCTTCCTCTACAAGATGAAGGATATCGGCCTCTACGTCAGCCTGTTCGCCATCGGCCATTCGGTGACGATGCTGGCGGGCGTCTGGTTCGGCATCAAGATCAACAGCTATATCATTGACGCCATCATCGGGTTTTCAGTGGTCTACAAGGCGCTGGACAATCTTGGGGCGTTTCAGCGCTGGTTCGGGGTCCAACCCGATACCCGTGCCGCGACGTTGATCTTCGGTCTGCTGCACGGCTTCGGCCTTGCGACCAAGATCCTAGGGTCAGGACCCATTGATCTTGCCTTTGCAGCGTGATTCAGCCTCTGCAAGGAGACTGAACGATGAGCAACCTTTTCTGGCTGACTGACACGCAGATGGCGCGGCTGCAGCGCTTCTTTCCCAAGAGCCACGGCAAGCCGCGGGTCGATGACCGGCGTGTCCTGAGTGGTATTATCTTCATCAATCGTAATGGCTTGCGGTGGTGTGATGCGCCCAAGGAGTATGGCCCGGCGAAGACCCTCTACAACCGATGGAAGCGGTGGGGCGACAAAGGCGTCTTCGCCCGGATGATGGAAGGCCTGGCCTCTGAGGCGGCCACCCCCAAGACGGTGATGATCGACGCGACCTACCTCAAGGCGCACCGCACGGCGACCAGCCTGCGGTCGAAAAAGGGGGGCCCAACGACCAGAGGGGCCGCCTGATCGGCCGAACCAAGGGCGGCATGAACACAAAACTGCACGCCGTCACTGATGCTGATGGCCGCCCGATCCGCTTCTTCATGACCGCGGGCGAGGTCAGCGATTACACCGGTGCGGCCGCCCTGCTGGACAGCCTGCCAAAGGCCGAATGGCTGCTGGCCGACCGGGGCTATGATGCTGACTGGTTCAGAGATGCGTTGAAAGACAAGGGGATAAAGCCCTGCATCCCTGGTCGGAAATCGCGCGGCAAGCCCATCAAGCACGACAAACGTCGCTACAAACGCCGCAACAGGATCGAGATCATGTTCGGGCGCCTGAAGGACTGGCGACGCGTCGCAACGCGATACGACAGGTGCCCGAAAGTTTTTCTCTCCGCCGTCGCCTTGGCAGCAACCATCATGTTCTGGCTATGAACGAAGAACGAGTCCTGACCCTAGCAAACCGCCCGAACGATTAGCAACATAATTTGATCAAATTTCAAAAAATGGGGAGGGGAACCGCAATTCGGAATAGGTAGTGTCGTCCCTTCCGGAAATGCCGATCCTGCAACGGCGGAAGGACAAAAGATCA
>CBDUEF010000526.1:0-1989 GCA_965366095.1 uncultured Cypionkella sp.
CTACAAGCAGCGTGAAGATGTGACTCAGGCTGAGACGAAGGTTGAGGGCATCACCGCAGAGATCGACGCGGCGAAGAAGGACCTGGAGGACGGGATTTCTAAGATCACGGAGGCCTACGATACGGGAGCACTGGTGCTGACGACGGAAACGATCAAACCGGCGCGAACGGACGTGAAGGTGCAGTCGGTGGCGCTGCTGTGGCTGCCGTTTGATGGGAGAGGGGAGAGGGCGTGCGTATTGCGCCAATGAAAGATGACACCGGAGGGGTGAGGTCGTTGCGCCATGATTCATGACACCCGGACTTGGTTGGTTTTATGGCTTTTGGTGGTGGATTTGGCTACAACTTCCGCTGGCGGGGGCGGAGTGGAGGCGTCGGGAGCGAGAGAGACCAGAGCCGTAAAGCAGCCCCCGCCTGCGGTCGCCGCCGGGGGGAGGGTCCCCGCGGTCTCGCCCGCCCGCCATCTTTCCTCGGCGCGGCGCTCTTCAATTTCCCCTACGATTTCCAGGATGGAGCGCAGCTTGCTTTCAATCAAATCGGAGAGGGACAGGGGATCGAACTCCGCACGTTTGGCCCGCAGCCTCCGTTTGGTTTCCTCACTAACATGCTCGCAAGCCAGCATCCGGTCGCAGGGTGTTTGCGGGCTGTCGTAGGTCTTGCGGACCTTGCTGCCCGCACGCTTCTTTTCGATGAGCTTCATGGCGGGCGTGAAGAGGTTGCGCATGGGTAGCCAGGCGTTTTCGTAGAGATCGTTGACCATGCCGACGAGCGCGAGATCGCCGAAACGGCCGTATCCTAACAACTGTCGAACGTGGGTGAAGTTCTTCTGCTCGACGTGGGCCTGATCGTTCTTCTTGTAGGCGCGGGAGCGGGTCCATTTGGGCGGGTGGCCTTGGCCTAGCAGGTGGTTCTCGACAACGGTATTGAGAAATTCGCTGCCGTTGTCGCAATCGAAACCGAGCATTTCAAAGGGCATCCGAGCTTCAACCCGGCGCAGGCCGACACAGACTTCGCGGCCGCTGTTTCCCCACAGTCCGGCAAGTTCGGTCCAGCCGCTGTGGATGTCGGTGAGCGTAAGACTCCACATGAATTCGCCGCTGCTGCTGCCTCCGCCGTGCGAAACGGTGTCGACTTCCAGCCAGCCGGGCCGATCCACTTCCCAAGGGCCGCAACGCACGGCGATGGTGCTCTTGAGCCGGTGGCTGGCGCGCCCGGTGCCGCGACCGTGGCGGCCGGCGTCGCCGAGTTTGTGCGGGGCGGTGATGCGGTCGAGTTGGCGGGGACTGCATTGCAGAATCTTGCGGCGGATTTCCCCGGGAAGCTGGCCGTGGTGTTTTTCGTAGCTGTCGAGCCAGAGCGGGATGGTGGGCTTGAGCAGCTTGCCGCAGGGCTGCTCGCTGCGCTTCCAGATCCCGACGACGACCTCCTTGACCTCCTCGGTGTAGATGGCTTTCGATCCGCGTTTCCGCGCGCCCTGGCCAAGGCATACCTTGCCGTTGAGGGCTTTGATGGCGTGCTTGCGGTCCCAGCCGAACGTGTCGCTGACCTCGTCGATCATCGCGCTTCTGCCGACACGGTTCCGGCTCGGATAGCGTGCCCGGCAGCTTTCCAAATATTCGATTTTGCTTTTCTGACTCATGATCCCCGTAAGTGTTCTCATCCGGGTGTCATTCTTTCTGGCGCAACGACCTGCTTCAGCTTTTTTCTCGCTGGTCCGCCGGTGTCATTTAATTTGGCGCAATGCGCGGCGGCGCAGGTTGAGAAACTTGCTCTGGGATTTTTCGGGGCGGTCGCTAGCGTCGCCCTCACCAAGATGAATTTCAGCCTCGATCCATACAACATCCTCGCCGGATTCGTGTTTGGAACTATCGGCTGGGGGGCGTTTTCTTATGGTCGCAAGCTGGAACTCTGGCCGCCGCAAGCGATCGGGCTGGCGGTGATGGTTTATCCGTATTTCTTCACCAACCACTGGCTCTTGGGGGGGATAAGA
>CBDUEF010000527.1:0-1988 GCA_965366095.1 uncultured Cypionkella sp.
ATTCACTTGCGCATCAATGTCTTGGGTCGCATAGGCGCGCAATTGCTGATGATACTCGTCCATCGCGCGCGGGATCACATCGAAATGCATCCGCTTGGCGGTTTTCGGCTTTTGATACATGAAATAGGACAGGCTCTCGGTTGACGCATAGGTCAGCCATTCGTCAATCGTCAGCCCGTTGCCCTTGGATTTGCTGATTTTCTGGCCCTGATCATCGAGGAACAGCTCATAGCTCATATGGTTGGGTTTGCGCCCGCCCAAGACCTCACAAATCCCGTCATAGATCGGGGTGTTGGTGGAATGGTCCTTGCCATACATCTCGAAATCGACATCCAGCGCCGCCCAACGGGCGCCGAAATCGGGCTTCCATTGCAGTTTTACCTGGCCGCCAGTGACCGGAAGCGTCCATTCGCGGCCTGTTTCATCATCGAAAGTGATGGTGTGGTTGACCGGATCGACATTCTTCATCGGCACATAAAGCACCCGCCCGGTTTCGGGATGGATCGGCAGGAAACAGGAATAGGTTTGCTGGCGCTCATCGCGCAAGGACGCCAGCATGATCTTCATGATCGCGTCATAACGCTCGGTGGCCAGTTTCAGCGTGTCATCAAACCGGCCCGAGGCGTAGAATTCGGTGGCAGAGATGAATTCATATTCAAAGCCAAAGGTGTCGAGGAATCGGCGCAGCATGGCGTTGTTGTGGTGACCAAAGCTGTCATACTCGCCGTAAGGATCGGGCACCGAGGTGAGCGGTTTTTGCATATGCTGGCGCAGCATATCTTGCTGCGGCACGTTTTCCGGCACCTTACGCATGCCGTCGACATCATCGGAAAAACAGATCAACCGGGTCGGAATATCCGACAGCACCTCAAAGGCGCGGCGGATCATCGTGGTGCGGGCGACCTCGCCAAAGGTGCCGATATGGGGCAGACCCGACGGGCCATAGCCGGTTTCAAACAGCACATAGCCCTTTTCGGGGGCCTTTTTCTCATAGCGTTTGAGCAGCGCGCGCGCCTCTTCAAAGGGCCAGGCCTTCGATTTCATTCCCGCTTCGCGCATAGCTGACATCGCCACATCCTCGAACTTGCGAAAACCCCATGTTACCGCAGCCCCCTTCCTCTATTGCCGTGGGGCGGATAGGTCAATATTCTGCGCTGCAACAACAGGAGATCGCCCGTGCCAGATATACCGCCCTCATTGTCGCCTCAGGATGCACTGGTTGCCGTGATGATCGCGGTTTCCGCATCAGATGAGCAGATGCGCACCTCGGAACTGGTGGCGATCCAGCGCACCGTTAATCATATGCCGGTGTTCGCGGACTATGATTCTGACCGGATCCGTGTGGTGGCGCAGACAGTTTTTGATCTGTTTGAGGAAGAGGACGGGTTGGCGGCGCTGTTCGGGTTGATCCGCGATGGATTGCCCGAACGTCTGAATGAGACCGCCTATGCGCTGGCCTGTGAGGTTGCCGCAGCCGATGGCAAGCTGCGCCAGATCGAGTTGGCGATGCTGGAAGAAGTGCGCGAAGAGCTTAACATAGACCGTCTGCACGCCGCCGCCATCGAATGGGGCGCAAGGGTGCGACACCTGCGGCCCTGACCTTAGGGCTTGGCGGGCAGGGTGATCAGGCTTTGCGCCAGCACCTCGCCCGCCGCGTTTACCGTCAGGCGCAGGCGCTTGGTGCGGTAAAGGAAGGTCACGCGAAAGCGGCCGGCATCGGCCTCGCGCCCCTCTTCAAAGCGGCGGGTGATTGCGCCTGCGGCCATCAGGGCGGGCACTTCGGCGGGCGGCAGGTTCAGCAGGGGGCCAAGGTCGGCCGCGTCGATCACAAAGCCACCGTCTTGCGGAGTGAGTTTCATCGCACCACCTGAACCCCTTTTTCGGTGATCACCACTGACATCGCGATATCATGCGGTTGCGGGTAGATGGTGGGGATTGCTCCGGCATGGACACAAAGGCCGATCACATGCGGGTGGTGGCTGGCAAGT
>CBDUEF010000528.1:0-1986 GCA_965366095.1 uncultured Cypionkella sp.
TCCCGATTTCGCCGCACCCATCAACCTTGAATGGGGGCGCGACAACCGCACCACGGGTCTGCGCATTCCCATTTCCAGCCCAGCCGCCCGCCGCGTTGAAAATCGTCTGCCCGGAATGGATGTTAACCCCTATCTCGGCATCGCTGCCACACTGGCGTGTGGTTATCTTGGTCTGATGGAAAAGCGCGATCCCCGTCCCGAATTCACCGCCAGCGCCTATATCGACAGCGACGATATCCCTACCAACATGGGTGACGCGCTAGACCTTCTTGAGGAAGACAAAGCCCTGTGTGAAGTGCTGGGCAATGATTTCGTCAAGGTCTACGATTCCGTAAAGCGGAACGAATACAAAGAGTTCCTTCAGGTCATCAGCCCGTGGGAACGTGAACATCTGTTGCTGAACGTATGAATCTTCTACATGCAAATGACGTGGCAGGGGAGTACCCCCCCTCTTACTACGCGGCTACCAAAACAGTCGTGCCTCCGTTCAATACCCTACACGGCGAGGTCCGCGCCGATGTCTGCATAGTCGGCGGAGGGTATACCGGGCTGTCGGCGGCGCTGCATCTGGCGCAAAAAGGCGTCAATGTGGTGCTAGTCGAAGCCCATCGAGTTGGATTTGGCGCCTCGGGCCGCAATGGTGGGCAGGTGGGATCAGGCCAGAGGCAAGATCAGAACTGGATCGAAAAAGCTGTGGGCAAAGATGCCGCCCACAGGCTTTGGGATTTGGCTCAAGACAGCAAGGCACTGGTTAAATCCTTGATCACAGATCACAAGATGCCGGTCACCTTTAGCCCCGGCGTCGCCCATGCCTGCTGGACTGATCGCGAAACGCGTGACACGCATTCTTACGCCGAAAAACTAGTGCGCGAGTATGGGTATAACAATATCGAGCCACTTGATCGCGCCGGAATTTCTGATCTGATTGGCTCCAAGGCCTATCGAGGCGGCGAAATCGACTGGGACGCCGGCCACCTTCATCCGCTCAACTTTGCTCTGGGCCTTGCCAAAGCTGCAGCAGACGCAGGCGCCCATATTTATGAGCGGTCGGAGGTCCATAGCCTGACCGAGGGCGTCCCCCATGCCATCCGAACCGGGCAAGGCCGGGTGCTCGCCGACCACATCATTCTTGCAGGCAATGGCTATATCGGCGGGTTGAACCGCAGGATCGCGGCCAAAGTCATGCCGATCAATAATTTCATCATCGCTACCGAACCGTTGGGGGAGCGCGCAAAAGGCATCCTCTCAAAACCCGTGGCTGTTGCCGATACCAGATTCGTGGTGAATTACTGGAGACTTTCTGAGGACAATCGCCTGTTATTCGGGGGTGGAGAATCCTATGGCTATCGCTTTCCAGACATCACAAGAACCGTGTTGAAGCCTATGCTTGAGGTATATCCGCAATTGCGCGGAACCAGGATCGACTATGCTTGGGGCGGCACACTCGCGATCACCGTGAACCGGATGCCCTGCTTTACTCGCCCTGCCCCCGGTATCTTGTCGGCCTCGGGCTATTCGGGCCACGGGGTCGCCATGGCGACGCTTGCGGGGAAACTCCTAGCCGAAGCAACCACGTCGCAATCCTCAGGCTTTGATCTGATGGCCAGCCTGCCGCAACGGCGTTTTCCCGGCGGCACCGGCCTTCGCACGCCGCTTCTGGCTCTGGCAATGACATGGTTTTCCTTGCGCGACAGGTTGGGTGTGTGACGGGTCCGACTATCTGAACACCAAGTTCAGAGTATTTGTTTGCGTTGCAACAGCCATCAGAAACTGATTCGGGTAAGCATTTGGATCGATGCTGTTCACATTTCAGGTTTCGATCAAGCAAACCATTCGTGCCCAAGTGTTGGCTGTTTATTGATCATCGTTTTTGCAAAGGACAACGACAATGACCAACCCCACATCTGCCAACTGCGCCATCCTGCAGGCGTTGACCTGCCCCCTGATCGTCCCTCATTCATAACGAGAGTCCTTGGGTTTGATAGT
>CBDUEF010000529.1:0-1968 GCA_965366095.1 uncultured Cypionkella sp.
GCTATAAGCTGGTCATCGGGCACGGCGGCGAATTTCAGGATTCCGTCAAGCGTGTTGCTCCGCAATTCCCGGACACCATGTTTCTTGTCGTCAACGGCACCGAAGCGGGGGCCAATGTAGCGACCTTGTCGTTCTCGATGACAGATATGGGGTATGTGATGGGCTTTGTCGCGGGAAAGACATCGCAGACCGGCACTGGCGCGTATATCGGTGCTCAGCAGATCAAAGCCTATATGCAATTGGGCGAGGGGTTTGAAAAGGGCTTCATGGCGGCACGCCCGGATGGAAAGGTGCTTACCGCCTGGACAAACGATTGGGACGACGTGGCCAAAGGCAAAGAGGCCGCACTGAACCTGATCTCGCAGGGCGCGGATGTAATTTTTCCGTCGATGGACAATGCCGTAGTTGGCAGCCTTCAGGCAGCACGTGAACAGGGCAAGATGGGCATCGGCATCTATTATGATGCTTTGGCCGACTGGCCCGATACCTTGATCCAGTCCGCGATTCTAGACACGCCCACCGCTTTGGCCGAGCTGATCACAAAAGCAAGCAAGGGGGAATTGGAGGGCAAGTCCTATGTGGACAGCTTTGAAAATGAAGCAGTCCGCATCGGCGGATACGGCCCAGCGGTGCCAGATGCGGCCAAACCCGAGGTCGAAGCCTTGATTGCTCAGATCATCGCGGGAACTCTGAAAACGAACTGAACGAAACCAGCAGGCCGGCCACGGGTCGGCCTGCCATTCCCCCCTCGCCATCAATGGATGCAAGGTGCCCGATGACACAAACCGAAGCGTTGCGCTTGACCGGCATCAGCAAGTATTTCGGGCCCGTGAAGGCGCTTGATGGCATCGACATGATGGTGCGATCCGGAACGATTCACGCCATCCTCGGTGAAAATGGGGCGGGCAAAACCACGTTGATGAGTATTCTTTTCGGGCTCTATCAACCCGATGCGGGGCAGATTTTTCGCGATGGGCATGCTGTCAGAATTGTGTCGCCCCGTCAGGCTATTGATGCAGGCATCGGGATGATCCACCAGCACCTGATGCTGGTCGAAAGTCTGACTGTGGCGGAAAACGTCGCTCTTGGGTTGCCAGATCGTGGGATGCGCCTCCGTCTTGATGACATCCGGACCCGTTTGGCGCAACTTTCAACCGAATACGGATTTGACATCGACCCGGACCAGCCGGTCTGGAAACTGCCGCTGGGGATGCGGCAGCGCGTGGAGATCCTGAAGGTTCTGTTCCGTGACATCCAAATCCTGATACTGGACGAGCCGACAAGCGTTCTGGCCCCGGATGAGATTGCAGGTTTTTTGCGTGGGCTTGAACGTCTTCGGGCCGCCGGGCGCACCATCCTTTTCATCACTCACAAGCTTGACGAGGTCGCAGCAGTTGCCGACCGTGTGACCGTTATGCGTCAGGGCAGGATCGTCGGTGAAGGCGACATCGCGGAGTTTGATGTCGCGCGGATGGCCCAGTTGATGGTTGGGCGCGACATGGTTCTGGGCGGGCTGGATCGAGGCAGCAGCCAGCCTGGCGAGGTAGTCATGCGGGCCGAAGGGCTGACCGCGAAGGGGAAACGGAACACCACTGCGCTGCGGGATGTATCGTTCGAATTGCGGGCGGGCGAGATTTTGGGCGTTGCAGGCGTCGATGGCAACGGTCAAGCGGAACTGGCTGAGGTAATCTGCGGCCTGACGCCTGCTATTTCGGGGCGATTGACCCTTTCTGGCAAGGACATAACCCATGCGTCGGTTGATGAACGACGCCAGATCCACCATCTGGCCTATGTCCCTGAGGATCGGCACCATACCGGCCTTGTTCTGGATTTTTCCGTCGCGCAAAACGCTGTGCTGCGTGATTATCGCCGCGCGCCGTTTTCACGGCATGGCATTCTTGATCGGTCTGCAATGCAGCGTGCAGCGCGCGATTGCACGCAACCAGAAACTCGGCCTGCCGACCGACT
>CBDUEF010000530.1:0-1965 GCA_965366095.1 uncultured Cypionkella sp.
GCCCAATCGCCCAGATCGGACCATCCTGCCGCAAAGGGCATCACATCAAGATTGCCCGCGCGCTCCATCACCGCAAAGTCGATCGAGATGTTTTCGGCCTGCGACCAAGGGCCGGGGGCAAGGCGCAAAAAGCCCAGATCGGCCTGCGCCTCGGTCAACGCGGCCCGAACCGGGGCCATCAGGCCGGGCGCATGGGTGGCAAAAGCCTGCAAGGCGGTTTCAACTGAAAACAGGAAAATCCCGGCGTTCCAGAGGAAATTTCCGCTGGCCAGCATGGAATTTGCTGTGGCGCTGTCGGGCTTTTCGACAAAACGCTGCAGCGGCGTCGGCGCGCCAGCACGCGGGGGCCCGGCCAGCTCCAGCCAGCCATAGCCGGTTTCGGCGCGGTCGGGTTGAATGCCGAAGGTGACGATCCGTCCGGCCCGGGCCGCAGCCGAGGCGGCGCTGACGGCCGCGCGAAAGGCGTCGCTATCGGGGATAACGTGATCGGACGGGGCCACCAGCATCAGCGCCTCTGGATGGTGCAAGGCCGCCTGCATCACCGCCGCAAGGATGGCCGGGCCGGTGTTTCGCCCCTCGGGTTCGATCAGGATCACGCCGGGATCAATCCGGGCCTTGGCCAATTGCTCGACCACGACAAAGCGAAAATCGGCATTGGTCAGCACCATCGGCGGGGCATAGCCCGGCCCCGACAGCCGTTTTGCCGCCTGTTCAAACAGGCTGTCAGGCCCAAGCAAAGCACTGAATTGCTTGGGAAACCCCTTGCGAGACAGCGGCCAAAGCCTTGTGCCCGCCCCTCCCGCGAGCAAAACCGGAATGATCATCTGCCCCTTGCCCTTTATCAAATGCCCGGCCCTGTCAGGCCGATCCTTGAAAAACTAGTGCTCTTTTATGGCAAATTTGTGAAAAATCATAGTCTTGTCAGGGGATAAGATCAAAGGTCGTGTTTCCGATCTTGAGCAAGATATCGCGCATTGCCGCGCCATCGGTAAGGGCAAAGATGGCCTCTCCGGTGGGGATATAGATCACGAAAGCCTCGGCAATGCTGGCGCTGCCTTCGCCGGGGAGGGTGGCGAAATCGACGCGGAAATCGGATTTTGTCGCCGATCCGACAAAGACCAGCACGTCTTTTTCGCTGGATTTGTAGTCGCGGATCAGATCGGTTCCGCCCGCGATCTGGCCTGCATGCACAAATTGATCCGCGCCGGTTCCACCGATCAGAGTGTCATTGCCGCCCCAGCCATTCAGGATATCATTGCCTGCGCCCCCCTCCAGCCAATCGGCATCGGAGCCGCCGATCAGGCTGTCATTGCCCGCGCCGCCGTAAAGGCTGTCGGAGCCATTGCCGCCATCCAGAGTGTCTTGGCCATCGCCGCCGTAAAGCCGGTCGTCACCATCGCGCCCCAAGAGGCTGTCATTGCCGGCGCCGCCATCGAGTATATTGGCCGCGTTGTCCCCGGCCAGGGTATCGTTGGATTTGGAGCCCATCAGCGCCTCAATCCCGAAGTAAGTGTCCCCTAGGGCTTCGCCAGTATTGGCCGACGGCATGAGCAGATCGGCGCGCAGGCCGACGCGGCTGTCGGCGTAGGTTACCCAATCAAAGCCATCGCCGCCATAAAGCGCATCGGCCCCGGTGCCGCCGTTCAGCGTATCATCGCCATTGCCGCCCGACAGGTTGTCATTGCCCGCATTGCCGATGATCTGGTCATTGCCGGCCAGCCCTTCGATGCGATCCCCAAGTTTGCTGCCGCGCAGATTATCGTCAAAGGCCGAGCCGCGCAGGCCTTCGATGCTCGTGTAGGTATCGCCGCGGGCCTCATTGGTGTTGGTTCTGGGGTTGGTCATATCGGCGCGCACCGCGGCGGTGGCGTTTTCATAGCTGGCGATGTCAAAGCCGCTACCGCCCGAAAGGCTGTCATTGCCGATGCCGCCTTCGAGCAGATCATCGCCATTGCCGCCGAGCAG